>SKZB01000243.1 GCA_007127615.1 Phycisphaerales bacterium
CCAGGAGCGGCTTGAGATACCGCCCGGTGTGGCTCGCCTTCTGGCGCACGACTTCTTCGGGCGTCCCGGCCGCGATCACCCGTCCGCCCCGGTCGCCGCCTTCCGGCCCGAGGTCAACGATCCAATCGGCACACTTGATCACATCGAGATTGTGTTCGATGACGATGAGCGTGTGCCGCTGGTCCGCCAGACGATTGAGCACGCTCAGCAGTTTCTCCACATCGGCGAAGTGCAGGCCGGTGGTGGGTTCATCGAGAACGTAAAGCGTATGCCCGCTCGCCTGATGACCCAGTTCGCTGGCGAGCTTGATCCGCTGCGCTTCGCCACCGGAGAGCGTCGTCGACGGCTGGCCGAGCTGGAGATAATCCAGCCCGACATCGTGCAGGCACTGCACCATGCGCAGCACGCGCGGGTGCGCGGCAAAGAATTCGACCGCTTCCTCGACGGTCATGGCGAGCATATCCGCGATCGTCCGGCCCCGGAACTTGACTTCGAGAGTTTCCCGGTTGTATCGCGCGCCCCGGCACACATCGCACGTGACGAAGACATCGGGCAGGAAGTGCATTTCGATCTTCTTCACGCCCTGGCCCTGACACGCTTCGCACCGGCCACCCTTGACGTTGAAGCTGAATCGGCCGGGTGGGTAGGCGCGGATTCTCGCTTCCTTTGTGTGGGTGAAGAGCTTTCGGATCTCATCGAAGACGCCGGTGTACGTTGCGGGGTTGGAGCGCGGCGTGCGACCGATGGGGGACTGATCGACCTCAATCACCCGGTCGATCCGGCCGAGTCCGTTCACGCGCGTGTGCGCGCCGGGGGTGATGCGTGAACCGACGACCTGCTTCTTCGCGGCTTTGAGCAGAATCTCATTGACCAGCGTGGACTTGCCCGACCCCGAAACCCCCGTCACGCAAATGAGGCCGCCGAGCGGGAAGGTCACATCGATCGACTGGAGATTGTTGGCCCGCGCGCCCCGGACGACGATGGCACGGTCTTCGGTGAGTTGGCGTCGTTCTTCGGGCACCTTGATGGAACGCCGGCCGGCGAGATAGTCACCCGTGAGCGATCGCGGATGGGCCATGACATCCTCGGGCGATCCCTGCGCGACGACGGTGCCGCCCCATTTTCCGGGGCCCGGGCCGATATCGAGGATGTGGTCCGCCGCGCGGATCATGTCTTCGTCGTGTTCGACGACGAGGACGGTGTTGCCGATATCGGTCAAGCTGCGGAGCGTGTTGATCAGCCGGTCGTTGTCGCGCTGGTGCAGGCCGATCGTCGGTTCATCGAGGACGTAGCACGTACCGACGAGCCCGGAGCCGACCTGGGTGGCGAGGCGGATGCGCTGCGCTTCGCCGCCGGATAGGGTGGAGGCGGTGCGATCGAGCGTGAGGTAGTTCAGCCCGACCGACGCGAGAAACCCGAGTCGCGCGTTGATCTCGCGCAGAATCGGGGCCGCGATCTGCTGTTGCTCCTCGGTCAGTTCAAGCGAATCGAAAAAACCGATCGCCTGATCGATCGTCATTCCGGTGATGTCCGAGATCGAGTAGCCGTCCGAAGCGCGGAACGCGGCCCGATCGCCGTTCTGCGGACGGGTATTCAGCAGGACGTGAAGCGCTTCAATCCGCAGGCGTTTTTTCTCACAGGTCGGGCACGGGGCATTGGTCATGTACTGACGCAGTCGCTCGCGCACGAAGTCGCTCTCGGAATTGTCGTACCGCCGGTGCAGATTCGGGATGACGCCCTCGAAACTCAAACCGTAGCGTGATTCATCGCGATCGTTCGTGCCTTCCAGAAGCACGCGCTTCGCGGCTTTGCCCATCTTGCTGAACGCCTGGTGACGATCGACGTTCATCGCATCGCAGAAGCGGCGGAGGACGCGGCCGTAGTACATGTTCATCCGCTTGCCGTTCTTCTTCCACGGCTCGATTGCGCCTTCGGCGAGACTGAGCGAGACATCCGGCACGATGAGGTTCTCGTCGAACTCGCTGACCAGTCCAAGCCCGTCGCAGTTCGGGCACGCGCCGTAGGGGGAGTTGAACGAAAACAGTCGCGGCTCCAGCTCATCGAGCGAGCACTCCGGATGATCCGGACAGGCGAACTTCTCGCTGAAGCGGTGCTCAACCCAATCCGGCCCCGAAGCTGCACCCGATGAGCCCGGCGAGGAAGCGGCGGGCATTCCGGCGCCGGATCGAGCCGGCGCTTTCTCACTTTCTCCGGCAGGGCCCGCGTCGCTTTCCACCAGCGCGATCATCGTCCCCTCCGCAAGCTTGAGCGCCGCTTCCACGGAATCCGCGATGCGCTGCCGCGCTTCGGACTTGACGACGATGCGATCCACCACCGCATCGATGGTGTGCATTTCGTAGCGGCCGAGATTGAGCGGGTTTTCGCCCCCCTCCCTGAGCGCATCACGGATGTCGATGAGCTCGCCGTTGACGCGCGCCCGGACGAAGCCCTGTTTCTGCAGTCCCTCGATGACATCGCGGTGGTAGCCCTTCTTGCCGCGCACGACCGGCGCGGCGATCATCATTCGCGTGCCGTCGGGCGCTTTGTAGAGGGTGTCCACGATCTGGGAGGCGCTCGATGCCGAGATCGGCTTCCCGCATCCGCCATCGCGCCGTTCACTTCCGTGCCAGCACGTCGGTTGGCCGCACCGGGCAAAGAGCAGGCGCAGGTAATCGTAGATCTCCGTGGTCGTCGCGACGGTCGAGCGCGGATTGTGACCGCCGCTGCGCTGCTGAATCGCGATCGTCGGGGGAAGACCTTCGATCGTCTCGAGGTCGGGCTTCTGCAGTTGATCGAGAAACTGCCGCGCGTACGCGCTGAGCGACTCCATATACTTCCGCTGTCCCTCGGCGAAGATGGTATCGAAGGCGAGGGAACTTTTGCCCGAGCCCGAGACGCCGGTGATGACCACCAGCTGATCGCGCGGGAGATCGACATCGATCGATTTCAGGTTGTGCTCGCGGGCGCCGCGGACGCGGATTTGGTGGGAGTCGGACGAACGGGTCATGGTCGAAAGGATGATAGCGGCGGGACCGGGCAGATCACGGATTCGCGTGGCGCTTCTGACGCCGAGAACCGCACCCCGGGAAGTTCGCCGCTCGAGTCCGTGGGTTTTTCAGAGACTGAATCAATTGAACGAAGATGCCGCGCGGCCGGCTAACCGACCTCACGCCGCTGGAAGAGAATCACCGCCAGACAAAGAGCAACGACGACGAACAGCAGCCCGTAGAGGATTGATCCGATCACATAGCTGCCCGGGATGACGTGGCCCTGAGTCAGGGCGTCAAGCAGCAACATGACCTGGAAGTTGGGAACAATCGCATAGAAGACCCACAGGACGCCGTAGAGCAGGAGTTCCATTCCTTCGGCCATCTGGGTCAGGGGAACCGTGGCCACGTGAACCTGCTCGATGACCGGTTCACTGATCTCGCCGGTGGTGAGCTGAATCGTGCGCATCCGTTCGACGGTCTCGGTCAACCCCTCTTCCCGGGCGCGATCGGTCCAGGTCGCCCGCAGACCGGCCAGCCGGCGACCGAAGAGGTAGTCCGACAGCAGGCCGAGCAGAAATGCACCGAGCGTGATGAAGATCGTCATCACCTGCCCGAACCGGGTCGAGGCGGCGATCGCGACGGCGACCAGCACCAGGACGGCCACGAGCATGACGGTGATGGCGTACCAGAGCTGGGAATCAAACCCGATCGAGATCGGCTGCGCGGTGAAATCGTGCCGAAACATCATGCTCAACAGGTACGCCAGGGCGACCAGCGGGGTGGTGAAACAGACGACGGTGCTTGCGAAGACCTTGTTGTAAAAGTAGTTGCACCAGGTTGCGGCGACGAAACCGATGATGACGGCGCTGATTCCGAAGACGAGCACCGGCGTGTGCATCGGGTCGCGAACCGTCTGGATCACGCCGTGCATCTCCACCAGCAGGAAGACGAGCGCCATGTAGATGGCCGCCAGAAACATCGCCGCGGCGGCGCCGAAAAACTTGCCGATCACGAAAATCGGTCGGGTCACCGGCTTGGAGACGACCGTCAGCGCGGTTCGATTCTCGATTTCACGGTTCAGCACGCTGGTGGCGATGAAGGACGCCAGCAGGGCCGAAGCGAGAAAAACCGTCGCCAGGCCCA
>SKZB01000418.1 GCA_007127615.1 Phycisphaerales bacterium
ACGCTGGCGGCCGACGAACCACTCACCCGACTCGACCACTACCGGCTGCTCGGCCGAAGCGGCCTGCGCGTCTCACCGCTCTGCCTCGGCGCGATGACGTTCGGCACCGGCTGGGGGTGGGGGGCCGATGAAACCACCAGTCGCCGGCTCTTTGACATGTACGTCGATCGCGGCGGCAACTTCATCGACACCGCCAACATGTACACCAACGGCGAAAGCGAAACGATGCTCGGCACGTTTCTCCAAGACCGTCGCGACCGTTTCGTTCTGGCGACCAAGTACACGTTGAGCATGGACCCCACGGATCCCAATGCCGGGGGCAATCACCGCAAAAACCTGACCCACGCGCTCGAGGCGAGTCTGCGACGACTCAAGACCGATTGTATCGATCTCTACTGGGTGCACGCGTGGGATGAACGAACACCGACGGAAGAACTCATGCGCGCGCTCGACGACGCGGTGCGGGCCGGAAAAATCCTGTACGTGGGCGTGTCGGACTTCCCGGCGTGGAAGGTCGCGCAGGCGAACACGTTGGCGGAACTGCGCGGCTGGTCACCGTTCATCGCGCTGCAGATCGAATTCAGTCTCGTCCAGCGCACGGTGGAGCGCGATCTGATTCCGATGGCGCGTGAGTTCAATCTCGGGGTGACGCCGTGGTCGCCGCTCGGCGGGGGCGTGTTGACCGGTAAGTATTCACGGAAGGATCTGGAGGCGCTGGATGATCAGGAGCGACGACAGTCCGAGGAGGGCGGCCGGGCCGTCAAGCTCACCGAGCGGAAGATTCGCATCGTCGAAGCACTCATGGACGTGGCGGAGGAGATCCGCCGCCCCGCAGCGCAGGTCGCGCTGAACTGGCTCATACAGAAGCCGGGCGTGGTGAGCCCGATCATCGGCGCGCGCAAGCCCGAGCAGCTCGAAGACAATCTCGCCTGCCTCGACTTTACGTTGGAGGAAGAACATCTTCGCAAGCTGGATGAAGCAAGCGAGATCGAATTGGGCTTTCCGCACGATTTCCTGCAACGCGACGGCATTCGCCAGATCCGTGATGGCGAGACGACGATCGCGTATCCGTGATCCGAATCACCGCGGATCATTCTTGCCGTTCAGTTCGCGGCGTGCCGCATGAACCACATCACCCACACTGATGCGGTCGATACGGCAGATCGGGGCGTGGTCATCGGCGATCCGGTCCTCCGGCAGAAACGGCTCGGCGCGGAGAATCGCTTCATCCACCTCCGGCAGATGCGTCCAGCGCGGATCGGTCGGCCCGAAGAGCGTCACCAGCGGGGTGCCGAGCGCGGCGGCGATATGACGCGGCCCGGTGTCGTTCGTGATGAGCAGCGCGGCCCGGTCGATGACCGCCTTGAGCGAACCGAGCGTGACGCCGCGCTGCGCGAGATCAATTGCGCCATCGCCGTGCGCCATGAGTGCCCGAATCCGCGCGATCAGCTCTGCTTCCCGCGGCGCGCCGTTGAACGCAATTGTCACGTTCGGTTCTTTCCGGAGCGTATCGGCCAGCTCGGCGAATGATTCCGGCGGCCAGCATTTGGCGGACTTGTTGGCGCCGGGATTGATCAGAATGATGCGTTCGGCGGCCCCTGCGAGCAGCCGGTCGGCTTCGGTGCGTTCCTCGTCCGTCACCGCGAGTTCGAGTGCGGGATCAACGCTCTCGATGCCGAGCGCGCGGATGGTGAGATGAAGATACTCATCGCGCGTCGGCACGGGTTGCCGGTCACGCGGCGGCGGATCCAATGGATCGCTCAGCAGGAAGCCCCGGCCGTCGCGCCGAAAACCGATCCGAACCGGGGCGCCTCCGAGTCGCGCGGCGAGCGCGCTGCGAAAGCTGTTGGGCAGCAGCAGCGCAATCTCGGGCCGCGATGATCGAATCAATCGGCCGATGCGCCACGGGCCGGTCACCCCGCCGTGATCGCCCGGGGCGATGTGATCCAGCGAGCGCAGACCGTTCAGGAGTGCCTCCAGGCCGGGCCGCACGATGGCGGTGATCTGCGCTTCGGGGCAACGTTCACGGAGCGCGCGGCAGACCGGCGTGGCCATCACGACATCTCCGACCCACGATGGCATGATGATCACGATACGTTTCGCATCGGGCGGGATGATCGCCTTGTGCGTCATGCCTTCTTCCACGCCTCCGCGGGATCGTCATCATCTTCATCATCAAGGTCATCGGAATCGTCGGAAGCATCGGATTCATGGGCACGGGGCGGCTCGCCCCACAGCGTCCCGCCGTGCTTGCTCTCGTACCACGCTTCGGTCAGGCGCCGGAGCTCCGCCGCAAAGCCGAAGGCCTCAATGCGCCCGGCACCGAGGGTGACGGTGATGCGATCGGGTTGATTCTCCAGAGCGAGGACTTCCACGCCCTGTCTTTCGGCAATGGCGTGGGCGTTCGCGCGAACCATGTCGCGCACGCTCGTTTCGGCAAGCGGCGCCCCCTCGAGCGCGCGCAGCGTGATCGTCGTGGTCGGTGGCGCACTCATCGCCGGGCATCGAACAGCAGCGTGGTGATCACCAGAAGTTGAACGAGTCCGGCACCGATCATCCAGTTCATGAACGCGGCGGGTTGCTCCAGTTGCAGCATCCCGAGCAATGCCAGAAGCAGCGCGAGCAGTTGGAACAACACCGCCACCATCATGAGCGGCGAAAAATCGCCGCGCTGCATGCGTTCAAGACGGATCTCCTCCGCCAGTTCCTGCATGCTCTGCCGCATCTGCCGCAGCGTGTCGTCGGGAACATCGCGCGGGGAGTGCGAGGCGGGCATCGGTGTGGGGGCGGGTGCGACGTCGTCGGCGAGGTTGGTTCTGCGCGCCGTCGTGGAGGCTCGGGCCGGCGCGGCATTCAGGATGACCTCGACCGCGCTTTCAAGTGTGCCGGCGATCTCCGTTGCTTCTTCCGTCGCGTCTTCCGCCCTTTGTTCGGCGGGCTCGTGTCGGCTCCGGCCGTGGTTCAAGAGAATGGCGCGGCAACCGGCAGCGCGGCCGGCCTGAATATCGCGCGGCTGGTCGCCGATCAACCAGCTTTGTGCCAGATCGATGTGAAGATCTCGCGCCGCCTGCAGCAACATGCCGGGGTGGGGTTTGCGCCACGGATGATCACGCCGGTACTCCTCGACACTGGCCTGCGGATGGTACGGGCAGTAGTAAAACCGATCGAGCATACCGTCGGTTTCCGCCGCTTCGTCGATCAGCGCGGCGATGCGCTGGTGAACGGCGTCAACATCCTCTTCGGTGTATTTGCCGCGCGCCACGCCGCCCTGATTCGTCACCACGATCAGGCGGTAGCCGGCATCGTGAAGTCGTTTCAGCGCACCGGCCACGCCGTCCATCAGGCGCACCTGATTCGGATCGCCAAGGTCTCCGTCGTTGGCGATCAGCGTATTGTCACGATCCAGAAAAACGGCGGGTTGCACGGGATCGGAATGCTACCACACGCATTGCTCTTGCGCGCCGGTGCGATCGGTGACCGATCAGAACCATCGGATGCCGCCGCCGCGGCCGGCCTCGCATGGATCCAGGTCTCGGTCCAATCGGTCCCCAGCCGGCTCAGCGCGAGCGTGAGGTCGGCAAGCTCGATTCGGCCGCTGCGGGTCAGATCCCCCTGGAGCGGGCAGCGATCGGGAACGCACCGGCCGAGCCGTTGCGAGAAAAGCGCGATGTCACGCGGCGTGACGCAGCCGTCGCCGGTCAGATCGCCCGGCGGGCGCCAGACGCTCGGGTGCCCCGACTCATCGGGCTTGATTCTTCGGTGAACGCGACCCGAATCGGGGTCGACAAGCTGGGCCAATTCATTCGTGCCGCCGCCGTTCCGATCAACGACGGACCTGACCGCCAGTTCCGGCCATCCGTTGCCGGTCAGGTCGGACACGAGGCGCAGCTCGCGGCCGAAATCTTCATCCCGGCCGTCCAGATCGCTCGTGAGAACCATGACGGCTTCGTCGGCGTGGAGCTGCTCGATCTCCTCATTCCACGGGCCGCGAAAGAGAAAGACCGCCCCGCGCGACCAGCCCTGCGGACGGGACAACGCGATCCGAACTCCGGGCGCGCCGATGGCGATCATCGGCTCCGGAGCAGCGGCCGAAGCGCTTTCCG
>SKZB01000111.1 GCA_007127615.1 Phycisphaerales bacterium
ACTCACGCGCGATTCCTTCCGGACGACCACCCTGGACAACGTGCCGATCACGCCGCAGATTCGCGAGTTGGAGTACTCGCTCGATCAGATCGAACTGGGTGATTATCCGCACTACATGCTCAAGGAAATCTTTGAGCAGCCGCAGGCGCTGCGCATGACGCTCAAGGGAAGAATCGACGCCCGCGAGGGCCAGGTCGTTCTCGGGGGCATCGCGGAATATGCGCGCGAACTGGTGCGGGCCCGGCGGATCATCTTCGTCGGTCAGGGCACCGCGCTCCACGCCGCCATGGTCGGTGAGTACATCATGGAGGATCTGGCGAAGATCCCCACCGAGGTCGAGTTTGCCAGCGAGTTTCGCTACCGGAATCCGATCATTGAAGACGGCACGGTGATGGTCGCCATCAGCCAGTCGGGTGAAACCGCCGACACCTTTGCCGCCCTGCAGGAAGGCAAGAGTCGCGGGGCGCTGACGCTGGGTCTGGTCAACGTGGTCGGTTCCACCATCTCGCGCGAAACCGATGCGGGGGTTTACCTGCGCGTCGGGCCGGAAATCGGCGTCGCGTCGACCAAGGCGTTTCTCGGCCAGGTCATGGTCGCGACGCTGCTCTCCACGTTCATCGGGCGGCGCCGGTTCCTCTCGGCCGATTACGTCTCCAACCTGCTGCAGTCACTCGAAGCGATCCCCGATCACATCGAGCGCGTCGTTCGGCTCTCCGATGAGATTCGGGACACCACCGCCAAGTACATCGACCGGGAGAACTGGCTCTTTCTCGGGCGCGGACACAATTACCCGGTCGCGCTGGAAGGTGCGCTCAAGCTGAAGGAAATCAGCTACATCCACGCCGAGGGCATGCCCGCCGCCGAGATGAAACACGGCCCGATCGCGCTGATCGATGACGGCATGCCGGTGGTCTTCGTCGCCACGAAAAACAGCCAGTACGACAAGGTTATCTCCAATATCGAGGAAGTCCGTTCCCGCGGCGGACACATCATTGCCGTGGCGACGGAAGGCGATGAGGAAATCGGCCGACTCTGCGAAGAGGTGTTCTACGTGCCGGACGTTCCCGAACCGCTGCAGCCGATGGTGACGGTGGTGCCGCTGCAACTGCTGGCGTACCACGCGGCGGTTCTGCGGGGCAAGGACGTGGACAAGCCGCGCAATCTCGCCAAGAGCGTCACCGTCGAGTAACGCTTCACTCCATCGTCGCAATGATTTTCAGCTCAACCGCAATCGGCGTCGGCAGCGAACCGACTTCGATGGTCGTGCGGCTGGGGTTGGGTTTGCCCTCACCGGCGAAAAACTCGGCGTAGGTTCGGTTGAACGTGGCAAAGTCGTCCTTCATGTTCGTCAGAAAGACCAGGACGTCGATGATGTTCTCCCACGACGAACCGGCGTCCTCAAGCACCGCGCGGACGTTGTCGAAGCACGAGCGACACTGGGCTTCGACATCGTACGCGGCGATGGAACCATCCGCGCTGAGCGTCACGCCGGGGATTTCCTTCGTGCCGCGCTTTCGCGGCCCGACGCCCGAAAGAAAGAGCAGGTTTCCGGCGCGCCGCGCGTGCGGGTACGCGCCGACCGGCTCCGGCGCCCGATTCGAAACAAGTTGATCCTTCGACATCATTCTTCATCCTTCATCCGAACCGGAACCCATGGACAGAACCGGACGCGCCGCGTTCGCGGCGCGCCTCAACCCAACAGCCAGACCAGAATGATCAACACCATGATCCCGGTGACCCCGAGGACCACGCACGCCAGCACCAGCAGCAACCGCTCCTGCCCCAGGGCACGATTCCGGGCATCGGCGTAGGGGACATTGGAAAACGAGATCAGGTTGTAGAGCGGCACGAAGGTGTTCGGGAACAGCCGGTGCAGAATCTGCTCGATCTTCTTCTTGAGCAAAAACCCCTTCGAACCGACCTTGTCGCGCATCTCGATGAAGTTTTCCATCGCCATATCCGCGATCGCATCCGCATGATGTTTGCGGCTCATCGTGAAAGTCTCCAGCACGATGTCCCAGTGCGGGGCGTGCCGATCGAACAGACCGTTGAGGATGCGGCAATCCTCAAAGGCGGCGTTCATGCCCTGTCCGTAGAATGGCACGATGGCGTGCGCCGCATCGCCGAGAATGACCACCTTGTCCCGGTGATGCCACGGAAAGCACCTGATCGTGACGAGCGAACTCGTCGGATTCTTCATGTAATCCTGTTTCAGTGTGGGCATCAGCGGCACCGCATCGGGAAAGTGCCTTTCGAAGAAGGGGATCACGTCGTCTTCGGTCATGATCGACTCGAAGCTCGTCTTTCCGCGGTACGGCCAGAAACACGTGCAGGTAAAAGTGCGATCCTGATTCGGCAGGGCGATCATCATGTACCCGCCGCGCGGCCAGATGTGCAGCGCGTTCGGATCGAGCGCGAAACCGTCGAAGTTCTTTCCGCCGAAGTCGGGAATCTGATCGGCCGGCGGAATCGTCAGTTCCTTGTAGCCGTGCTCCGGATAGTGCTGGCTGTAGTTGAACCGGTCCGTTTTCTGCATTTGCGCGCGCACGGCGGAAAACGCGCCGTCGGTCCCGATGATGAGATCCGGCTTGATCTCCTCGAACATGCCGCGGTCGGACGCTTCGAAGACCGCCACCGGCTGATCGAGATCGACGCTCACGCACCGCCGGTCAAAGTGCAGCGTAACGTTTTCGTGCGCATCGGCCGCATCGAGAAGCGTGAGGTTCAAATCGCTGCGGCTGACGGAGTTGATCGCATCTTCCGGATTCGCGCTGTACGGCTGGAAGGTCAGCTCCGAATCAAGGCCGTGCATCATGCGGCCGTGCATCGGAATCGCCTGGTCGAGAACGCGCTCGGCGAGGTCGACTTCCTCCAGCGCCGTGATGCCGCGCGTGGACAGGGCGAGGTTGATCGAACGCCCGCCGATGAACCCCCGAGCCCGGGGGTCCGGCCGGCGCTCGTACACACTGACCCGGTAGCCCTTCCGCCCGAGCGAGCACGCCAGGAGCGAGCCCGCCAATCCGGCGCCGGTAATCAGTATGTGGCTCGAGGATGGATCGTGTCCCGCCATATGGGTGTGGAGTGTATCGAATCACACAAAATTGGTGCGGATGAGTTGCGGTGCTATCATCCATTTGGGTCGTGCTCCCGTACTGCCTGCAGTTCGACCGTTTCATTTCAAGGATTCACGAGAAGGAGCGAACAGCATGTCGGATCGAGATGCATACGTCGAGAAGTTCAAGGCCCGGATCGATCAGTGGAACGCTGATATCGACAAACTCGAAGCGAAGGCCAAAGAAGCCAAGGCCGACGCCAGAATCGAGCACGAAAAGAGAATCCGGGAAGCCCGGGCCAAACGCGATGCGGCGCAGGGGAAGCTGGACGAGTTGAGAGACGCCAGCGGGGAAGCGTGGGAAGATGTCAAACAGGGAGCCGAGCGGGCGTGGAGCGCGTGCCGGGAAGCCGTGGAAGACGCCGCCGCCCGATTCAAATCATGAGTGAATCAGACGAGAAGAAAGAACAGTCCGCGGAGTCCGGAGGCGATGTCGAGGCCTTCCTCGCCGGTTCGACCTTTGCCGTGGTCGGCGCTTCCGGCGATCGATCCAAGTTCGGCAACAAGGTGCTGCGGGCCTACCAGCAGCAGGACCGCACCGCGCATCCGGTGAATCCCAACGCCGAGGAGATCGAAGGGGTCGATGCGTCCCCCACGCTGAGCGCGATCGCGGTCGCGCCGCACGGCGTCTCCATCGTCACGCCTCCCGAGGTCACGGAACAGATCGTCGACGAAGCGATCAAGCTGGGCATCCGGCATCTCTGGATGCAGCCCGGCGCCGAAAGCGATGCCGCCATCCGGAAAGCCCGGGACGCGGGGATCAACGTGATCGCCGGCGGGCCGTGCGTCCTCGTCCGGTTCGGCTTTGACGACTGAATCCGGTGGATCCCGACTGCCGTCATCATCCCGATGCTTCCGGCCGGCGTCAGTCTGGTCTTGTCGCGGGCGATCCGGTGACGGCCCCGTTGTGGTGTGGGACGAATAACGGGCTCTTTCTCGCGATCTGAGCAGCGAGCCCATGCGTTGAACGGCCGATCAACCC
>SKZB01000233.1 GCA_007127615.1 Phycisphaerales bacterium
ATCGCGCGATCCACATGACCATCGGGGTCTTTCCCGTCCCACCGGTCGTGATGTTCCCGATCGATATGACCGGCACCTCGAATCGTTCGACGCGCTCCCCGCGATCGAACCGGGCATTGCGTCGGGCGATGATGCGGCCGTACACCCAGGACAGCGGAAGCGTGATCGGGCGCAACAGTTCGGGCAGGGGGCCGCTCACGTGGACCGATCCTTGCGCTGCGGCGGCCCTTCATCGTTCTCCGTCTGTGTTTCCGCCTTGTCCCCGTCGGTTGGTTCCCCCTCGCCCCTCTCCCGATGATCCTGCTGACGCTGGCGGACCGCCTCCGCGAAATCCTGCGCCGCGCTCCGAAGATCTCCTTCAAGCTGGCGATGGTGAATGCGGAAGTTGTTCATCATATCGACGACCGCTGCCAGCATCAGCACGATCATCAGCAGGACGACCACCGTCCAGGCGACCATAAACCGGCGCGGGCTCGTCTGCGGATTGATGATGCTCAGGGCATTGAGCGCGATCGGAAGGGTCATCAACGCGACGAGGATCGTGAACCGGCGGATGGTGCGCCGCGTGTTCGGAACCTCCGGCCGGCCGAGCCGCACCCAGTACCAGATCAGCGCGAGCGCGATCACGATGGTGACCGGCACGGTGATGGCCGGCGGCACGAGCACCGCGCCAAGTTTCAGGGCGGAGAACATCATGCCTGCGGGCTCCGCAAACCGGCGAAGAGCGGCGCAAGACGCCGCATGGGCAGGCCCATCACCGTCGCGGGGTCGCCGTCACATTCGATCGGCCAGCCCGCCTCGATTCGCTCCCTCAGGTTGTACCCCCCCGCCTTGCCGCGCCACTGATCGCTCTGGACGTACGTTTCAATGGCTTCATCGGAAATCGCGCCCATCCGCACCGTCGCCGCATCGACCAGCAACACCCGCCGCCGGTGGAGATCGTAGAAACACACGCCGGTAATCGTGCGGTGAACGGCGTTGCGCAGGCGCTGAATCATCCGTCGGGCGTCGTTACGATCGCGCGGCTGCCCGAGAAGTTCCTCGCCGCAGGCGCAGATCGTGTCGGCCGCCATGATCGTTCCGGGCGGTTGCTCCCCCGTCGCCTGCAGCTGCTCCGCCACGCGGCGCGCTTTGAACCAGGCGAGCGCGGCCACCCACTGTTCGGGCGGGACGCGCCCCGGCCGCAAGACGCCGTCATCGAGATCCGCGGGGCGAACATCGACCGGCACCCCCGCCCGAGAGAGCATCTCGCGTCGGCGCGGCGAACGACTGGCCAGAATCAGCGGCGGTCGGAGCGGCATCATCCGGCCGACTCCCCGCCGGAGTGTCGCCCGCCGGCCCCGACGGTCGGGTTCGAGGCGTCAACCTCGGCGTGCTGCGAGAGCACCTGATCGACCCGCTGCAGAACCGCGCTGGTCGAAATCACCCGCATCAGCCGGTCGCCGAGTTTGGGGTCTCGGTAGTGAACGATCTCCCCGGGTTTCGGCGCAAAGCCACGCAGACTCGACAGCGGCCGGCCGTACGGTCCGACGGTCCGCGGATCGGTCGGGCCGAACAACCCGAGACACGGCCGATCGAATCCGACCGCCATGTGCAACGGGGCGGAATCGTTGGCGATGACCAGATTCGCGCGGGCGATGACCGCCAGCGTCTGCGCGAGATCCGCCCGGCCGATCAGATTGACCAGCGGCATCTCGGGGTGATCGGACTTGGGCAGGATCGGCTTGACCTGATCGAGTTCGCCCGGCGCGCCGATGAGCATGATGCGTCCGAAGCCGCGGTGCAGCAGCGGCTTGACGAGCTCGCCCCACCGCTCGATCGGCCAGCGCTTGCTGGACCAGCGCGAGGTCGGCGCGATGACGGCGTAGGGTTCGTCCGGCGGGCCGAGTTCCCGCCGAAACTCCGTCCACCAGTCGCGGGCTGCCGGTTCGACGGACAAACGCATATCCCGAACGACGGGGATTCCCAACGGCTCGAGCAGCATCAGCATGCGATCGACGGTGTGGACGGGCATGGCGTCGTCCGCCGGCGGGGCCTGATGGCGCACGGTATAGCCGAGCCAGCCGAACTCACGGGCTTCGCGCGGTCCGATGCGGATGGGGGCCCGGGTCCGCCAGGCCATGAACCCGCTGCGGCCGAGCCCCTGGGCGTCGATGACGAGGTCGTACTCGCGCTCGCGCAGCCAGCGCATCCAGTGGCGGAACTCGGCGAAAACGGCGGCATTTCGATACCAGCGCGCAAATCGCTGTCGGGGAAACGCGATGAACGTTTCCACGGCCGGATGCGTACGAACCGCGGGCAGAAACTCTTCCTGCACGATCCAGTCGATCCCGCTGTCCGGCCAGGCCGACTTCAGACTGGCGATGAGCGGGACGGTTCGGCAGACATCGCCGAGCGCGCTGGGACGAATGAGCAGAATGCGTCTGGGCGGCGTTTCCGGCCGGGCCACCGGCCGACGCTGGTAAATTTCCGAGAAGAATGACAACAAAACTCGAATCCGGGAGCCGCGTTGGGGAGGATATATCATACGACATTCAGAAAACGGCATGCGAAAGAGCGGTGAATCCACGTCCGAGAAAAACCGTGATCAACCAAAGACCGAAGGGCCGAACGACCGGAAGCCGGTTCGGAACGGACGACAACGTCAGCAATCTTTTGGTCAATGGTTGACAAGCCCGCCTGCTCACCGCGATAGTTTGGGAATATGCTGCCCGTCCCCCCGGGCCGAATCCGGTGCGAATGAGCCCACTGACGACCTCGCCCATGTCCAAACGCCCTCACCAGCAACCGCTCGACGATGATCCGGAGCCGCTGTCCCTCGCCGACGATGACGAGAACGAGGGCTCAACCGATCCGGTGGAAAGCGCCCCGTCGAAGTCAAAGTCGGCCTCGGGAGAGAAACGCAATCGCGCCAGCGCGTCCGGCGACTCGCCCGGCAGCGATACGAACGCCAAATCGAGAACCAGTGGCGGCAGCGAAACCTCAACCGGCGGGTTTGAGACCATGCTCGGCAAGCTGGTCGTCACGTCCGGCCTGGTCACGCCCGATGAAGTCGAATTGTGTAATTCTCTGCTTCGTGAATCACAGTCGGAGGATAATCAATCCAGTTCAACCCCCCGAACGCTCGCGGATCTGTTGATCGAAAATGAGTTTCTCACGCCGCGTCAGCTCGAACGGATGCGCAGTGATTTCGAGGCCAAGAAGTCCAGCCAGCGCATTCCGGGGTACAAGATCATCCGAAAGCTCGGCTCCGGCGCGATGGCGACGGTGTTTCTCGCCAGACAGATCAGTCTTGATCGTCACGTGGCCGTCAAAGTCCTGCCGAAGAAGTTCTCCGACAACAAAAAATTCATCGAGCGCTTCTACAAGGAAGGCCGGGCGGCGGCGCAATTGAACCATCCGAACATCGTCGGCGCCTACGACGTCGGCAACGCGGGTGAACACCACTACTTCGTCATGGAGTATGTGGACGGTGAGACCGTGTACGACCGCGTCGCGACGCACAAGCGGATGAATGAAAAGGACGCGATCGAAATCATCCGCCAGACGGCCGAGGCGCTCAAACACGCGCACGAGAAGGGCTTTATCCACCGCGATATCAAGCCCAAGAACATCATGATCAAGAAGAACGGTGTGGTGAAGCTGGCCGACCTCGGTCTGGCCCGCGCGATGACCGACGTGCAGGCCGCCAAGGCCGAAGCCGGTCGCGCCTACGGCACACCGTACTACATCAGCCCGGAACAGATTCGCGGCGAGGTGAAGATCGGGCCGCCCGCGGATATCTACGGTCTCGGCGCGACGTTCTACCACATGGTCACCGGCCGCGTGCCGTTTGAAGGCAAGACCCCCTCGGCCGTCATGCACAAGCATCTCAAGAATGAACTGACGCCGCCGGACCACCTGAATCCGAAGCTGTCGGCCGGGTGCGCGCAGGTCATCGAAATGATGCTCGACAAAAGCGCCAAGGCACGCTATCAGAACGCCGGCGATCTGCTTGAAGACCTTGCCCTCATCGCCAAGGGAGAGACGCCGCACTACGCGAACAAGGGCCTCGGCATGTCCGGGGTTTCGACGCAGATCAT
>SKZB01000413.1 GCA_007127615.1 Phycisphaerales bacterium
CAGCGACCCGGCCACAATGTGATTGTCGGGGGCGCTGAAGAGACGCTCTGGATCGGCATCGTCACTCATCAAGGCCGCAGCGGAAATCGCTTGCCCTCCATCACCCCATCCCTTCGTCGCTTCGCCCCTTCGTCGCTTCGCCCCTTCGTCGCTTCGCCCCTCCGTCGCTTCGTCGCTCCCTCCCCCTCACCCCTCCGCCATCTTCCGCAGAACCATATGCAGAATGCCGCCGTTCTCGTAGTAGTCGACTTCGACCGGCGTATCGATCCGGCAGATGGTGGTGAACGTCTTCTTCTTTCCGTCCTTGTCCGTGGCGGTGACCTCGATCGCCTGCTTGGGCTTGAGCTCCTTCGGCACCTCGATGTCGAAGGTCTCCGTCCCGGTCAGACCGAGCGATTCAGCGTTCTCGTTCTCTTTGAACGTCAGCGGCAGGACGCCCATGCCGACGAGGTTCGAGCGGTGAATGCGTTCGAAGCTCTCGGCGATGACGGCCTTGATCCCGAGCAGAAACGTACCCTTGGCCGCCCAGTCGCGCGAGGAGCCCATGCCGTAGTCCTTGCCCGCGAGCACGATCAGCGGCGTGGCGTCATCGCGGTGGGCAATCTCCGATTCACTCGTGGTGCAGGCGCCGTAGGCGACGGCGGCTTCGAAGATCGAGGTGGTCTCGCCGGTCTTCAGTCCGTTGGGCTTGCCGAAGTAGGTCGTGAAACCCCCTTCGGTGCCGGGGGCGAGCTGGTTGCGCACGCGGATGTTGGCGAACGTGCCGCGCACCATCACGCGGTCGTTGCCGCGGCGTGAACCGAAGCTGTTGAACATGCTGACCGGAACGTCGTTGTCCATGAGATAGTGGCCGGCGGGTGAATCCTTCTTGATCGCGCCGGCGGGGCTGATGTGGTCGGTCGTAACCGAATCGCCGAGCTTGACGAGACAGCGCGCCCCCTTGATCGAGTGAATGCCCGGCGTCTCCTGCGTCATGCCGACGAAGAAGGGCGGCTCCTGGACGTAGGTGGACTTGTCGTTCCACTCGTAGAGCTCGCCGCCGGAGACGTCGATCTCCTTCCACTCATCCTGACCTTCAAAGACGTTGGCGTACTGCTCGATGAACTGTTTGCGGGTGACGCACTCGGCGACGACCTCATCGATCTCCTTCTGAGTCGGCCAGATGTCCTTGAGAAAGACCGGCTCGCCCTCCCGGTCGGTGCCCAGCGGTTCGGTCACCAGATCGATATCGACCGTGCCGGCAAGGGCGTACGCGACGACCAGCGGCGGGGAGGCGAGGTAGTTCGCCCGGACATCGGGGCTGATGCGGCCTTCGAAGTTCCGGTTGCCGGAAAGAACGCTCGCCGCGACGAGATCGTTCTCGTTGATGGCTTTGGAAATCGGATCGGGCAGCGGGCCGGAGTTGCCGATACACGTCGTGCAGCCGTAACCGACGAGATAGAAGCCGAGGTTCTCCAGATCATCGAGCAGTTCCGCCTTGCGGAGGTACTCGGTGACGACCTTCGAACCGGGAGCCAGGGAAGTCTTGACCCACGGCTTGCGGGCGAGGCCTTTTTCGAGGGCTTTGCGGGCCACGAGACCGGCGCCGAGCATCACGCCGGGATTGCTCGTGTTCGTGCAACTGGTGATCGCGGCGATGACGACCGATCCGTGTTTGAGTCTGAAGGATGCGCCGTCGAACTCCACCTCCACGCCGTCGAGTCCGGGATCGGCTTCGGTGGCCACGGCCGCACCTTCGGCGATCGCGGTCTGACCGCCGCCTTCGGTGGCAAAGGAATCCACGGTGGCGCCCTTGGTCGGCGCGGTCTTGTCGAAGGTGATGGAGAGATCCTGCTCCCACTGTTCCTTCATCCCCGAGAGCGGCACGCGGTCCTGCGGCCGGCGGGGGCCGGCGAGGGAGGGTTCGACGGTGGACATATCCAGTTCCAGCACGGTGCTGTACTTGATCTCGCGGGTATCGTCGCGCCACATGCCCTGTTCCCGGTAGTACTGCTCGACGGTCATGATGAGCTCTTCGTCCCGGCCGGTGAGGTGCATGTACTTCAGCGTCTGATCGTCCACGGGGAAGAAGCCGATCGTCGCGCCGTACTCCGGCGCCATGTTGGCGATGGTGGCGCGATTGGCCACGGGCATGGTCTCCAGCCCCGGACCGAAGAATTCGACGAACCGGCCCACCACCCCGTGGTCGCGCAGGATCTGGGTGACCATCAGGACGAGATCGGTTGCGGTGGCGCCCTCGGCGAGTTCGCCGGTCAGCTTGAAACCGACGACTTCCGGCAAAAGCATGTAGATCGGCTGGCCGAGCATGACCGCCTCGGCTTCGATGCCGCCCACGCCCCAGCCGACGACGCCGAGACCGTTGATCATCGTCGTGTGGCTGTCGGTGCCGACGAGCGAATCGGGATAGAGCGTGTTCTCGTGATCCCAGACGACCTTGGCGAGATACTCGAGGTTCACCTGGTGAACGATACCGGTCGCCGGCGGCACCACGCGGAAGTTGTTGAAGCTCTTCTGCCCCCACTTGAGGAACTCGTAGCGTTCCTGATTGCGCTCAAACTCCTTCTGACTGTTGATCGTGAGGGCCATGCCGCTGTTGAAGGCATCGACCTGCACGGAGTGGTCGATCACGAGATCGCAGGGGACGAGCGGGTTGACCTTGGACGCGTTCGCTTTCTCACCGGTCATCTGCGTGATCGCGCCGCGCATGGCGGCGAGATCGACCACGGCGGGCACGCCGGTGAAGTCCTGCAGTACGACCCGGCCGGGCGTGAAGGGAATCTCGACGTCGCCGACGCTCGATGAGTCGTAACGGGCGATCGCCTTGACGTCCTCTTCCCGGACGACGTGACCGTCGCAGTGCCGCAGACACGATTCGAGCAGCACCTTGACGCAGTAGGGGAGCTGATCGACCTCCGCCACGCCGCGAAGTGAATCGAGCCGGTAGATGGTGCGTTCGCCCCGCGGCGTCTTGAGGGTCGCGCGGGCGGAGAACGGATCGTGATTCGGGGTCGACATGGGCGGCAGCCATCCTTTCTGTTTGGAAATGAATCGGGTTTTCGTGTCCGAAAACACGATTCGGAAGAACGGTTCATTATATCAGAAAACCGCTTTCTCAGCCGCACCGAAGGGTCCCGCGCCCGGTTGAGGACGCGGTCGGAAGAGCCCTTCTCGCGCCCCGGCGCAGGTTCAGCCGGTCGGATCTTTCTCCTTGAACGGGCGCTTGACCGAGCGTGAGTTGATTACACACTGAATGGACGGATGATGCCCTCGATCCCCGTGGCGGAACTCGATTGGGCGCCGCGTTCGGAGGTTCCGCCCCTGGTCTATGCTCGTTCGCGGGCCGGCCCGACCCACCAGCGGAGACGGGCCATCCTCTGCATCTGGCGAAATTGATCGGAAGACGTTTCTCCGGCCGGCACGCGGCTGCGCCGAAGTGCTTTTCACGCGCGGCGCGCCGGCCGCTTTGCGGCAGATGACTGATGCGCTGCCGTTGATCGTGACGTTTCCGAATTCAATTGTTCCTCGCTCCCAGGGAGTTGCCCGATGAAACTGATGACCATTTTCTCCGTTCTCCTACTCGCCTTCGTGATGCTCGGCTGCTCAAACTCGCAAACCACCACCGATCGCGTGGCCATCGGCCAGATCTCAGAGCCGGCCTGCTGCGCTTGTGAAGATTGTGATTGCACCTGCTGCGCCGGTGAGGATTGCGATTGTTCCGAATGCTGCCCGGATGAACGGTGTACGGACTGCTGCGGCAGCGGCTGCGATTGCCCGAAAAAGACCGCCGGGCGGCGGTGACGCCCGGGTGTGCTGCACCAGTGCCCTTGAACGAGCAAGCCGACCCGGCCCCGGCCCCGGTACGGGATGAACGATGAGCGACGAGCGGCGAGGCACCAGACTGACCGCCCCCTCCGTGCCTCCGTGCCTCCGTGCCTCCGTGCCTTCGTCCCTCTCCCGAAAACCTCCCATCCGTGCGGGTCACTTGCGAAGATTCCTGAACCGCCTCAGTTTCCTTGGGGGAAACCCAAATCCCGGGTCGGTCCCAACGCCGGCCCGGTTCCTTTGATGCGTGGATCAGCG
>SKZB01000028.1 GCA_007127615.1 Phycisphaerales bacterium
GCCCGGTGACGCCTGATCAACCGGCATCGGCGCGGCTGCGACTCGAGTCGGCCTTGCGCCCCCGTCGTGACGATCTCGACGGCTCCTCCTCACCGTCCCGCTTCTCCTGACACTTTGCGTCCCGATAAAAGCGGCTCGGCCGATCATCCTGAAGCTGCATCTGGAGCTTGCGCAGGGCGTCGACTTCGATCTGCCGCACGCGCTCGCGGGTGAGGCCGACCTCGCGACCGATCTGCTTGAGGGTCAACGGCTCCTGACCCTCGAGCCCGAATCGCAACTTCAGCACACGGGCATCGCGTTCATCAATCGCGTCGAGCAATTTGAGAATGACCTGGAATTCCTCGCTGCGGGAGATCGATTCTTCGGGTGAGGCACATTTGGCGTCCTCGAAGAGATCGGCAAAATCGGCGACTTCGCCGTCCGCCGTGAGCGGGGCCTGCGAGCGGGAGTGCATCGCCTTCATCGCGCGGCGGATGATGTGCAGCTTCTTGACCGGCACCTCCATGGCCTTGGCCAACTCCTGCATGGTCGGCTGACGACCGAGTTCGTCTTCCAGCCGGCGGACGGTCTCTTTCCATCGGGCGATCAGTTCGACCATGTACGCCGGGATGTGAATGGGCTGGACCGCGTTGATGAGCGTGCGCTTGATGGCCTGTTTGATCCACCACGAGGCATACGTGGAGAAACGGGTCCCCTGGGCGGGATCGAATCCCTCCACGGCCCGGATGAGTCCGATGTTGCCTTCTTCGATCAGATCGGACAACGACAGGCCGCGGTGCACGTAGTTCTTGCTGATCGAAACCACCAGCCGGAGATTCGCCTGGACCATGCGTTCCTTGGCCTCGTGGCAGTTCTCGTTGATGATGCGCCAGCCGAGCATGCGCTCCTCCGCAGCCGTAAGAAGCGGCACCTCGTTGATCTGCTTCAAATACAGTTGCAGGTCAGATTGCAGGGCGGACTGGGCCATGCTCATCCTTCAGACAGGCGGTAGAACATTCGGGATGCCACGTGACACACGATTTTGTGCATCTGAGAAGTGAATCCACCCCAGATGTTCATATCCGATCGGGGTTATTCAACGGATCCAACGAACCGAAAAACGCCCCATCCCACTCCAGTGACTGAATGCTAGCCACCCTGCGGGACGGGAGCAATCCATTTGCCCGACGATTCCACGTGCCGAGCTCATCGGTATCCTGTATCGTCGGTCCGTCCCCGCCTTCGCTTGAGCACAACCCCCGGGCGGGACGTGGACCACCCGGCACGCCCCGGCCCGGGGCGAACGCGGGTTTTGGTGCCGGAACGCGGTGATACGATACGAAGACGGCCCCGATGGTCCGAAAAGGGCGGTCCGTTTTCCGCCCCCGGACTCTTCTTCCCATCCCCCCGGATTGACCCGCCATGACCGATAAGGGATCTCACCCCGATCTCAGCCATCTTCTTCAGACCTGGCCGTATCAGCCGGGCCAGATCAACGCGCGGCGAATCGCCGGTCGCGACGGCCGTGACAAACTTCAGGTCCGGATCGACCTGGGTGTACTGCAGATGGAAATCGACGGGCGGCCGGACGGGGCGCAGCCCCACGGCCAGGCCTCCGCGCTCGAACATCAGCAGCGTCGGCTGCAGAACTATGCGAAGCAGAACGGTTCGTCGCTCGGCTTTGTCCTGAGCTCGGAGGAGTGCAGCGAACTTCGCGAAGAAGCCGTGCAGTACTACCACCGCTACGTCGCGCTCTTTGCGCTGCGTGACTTCGAACGGGTGATTCGAGACACCCGCCGGAACCTGGAGACGTTTGATCTCTGCCGGGATTTCGGTCAGAACGAGCTGGACCGGCAGGTCCTTGAACAGTTTCGGCCGCAGGTGATCACCATGCGTTGCCGAAGCGAAGCCGAGATTGCCCTCAGCGCCGAACAGCCGCGCGAAGCACTCCGCGCACTCGATCGCGGTCTCGAAGAACTCCGCGCGGTCTTTCAGGAAGCCGGGGCGGCAGAAGCGTTCGAGTCTTCCAACGAAGTACAATTGCTTCGCGGCATGCGCGATGTCCTCGTGCCGAAGCTGCCTTCCAGCCAGCGCGAAGAACTGCTCGAACGCCTGCGCGCCGCGCTCGATGCAGAGAACTACGAGCTTGCCGCCATCCTGCGTGATGAGCTGCGCATGCTCAGCTGATCCCCCTGCTGCCCGATGGCCCGATCACCGACGCCAGGCTCACTCCCCTTGATCGTCAGTCGCCGGACTCTCATGGCGATCCATCAGCGCGGTTCGTCGCTCACGACTTCGCCGTCGATGATCACACCGACACAGTGGGTCGTGTATTCGAACGGATCGCCGGAGTAAAGGGCGAGGTCGCCGTCCTTACCGACTTCGATCGAACCGACGCGATCATCGATGCTGAGAATGCGGGCCGCATCGATGGTGATCGTTTCCAGCGCCCCCGCCAGACCGAGTCCGTGGGCCGCGGCGATCGCCGCCTCAAAGAGCACGATGCGTACCTTGGGAACGTACCCCTCGAATCCGCTTTGAATCGCGACGGGAATGCCTTGATCGCGCAGGCGTGCGGCGGTTTCGAAGCTCAGGTTCTGCCGCTCTCCCACCGCCCGCACCATCGGTGCGTGCAGCAGGACCGGGATCTCCGCGGCCCGGATCTCTTCGGTCAGCAGGTACGCCTCCGCCGCGCCGTCGAGCCAGATGCGAATGTCGAACTCCCGCCCCAGCCGCAATGCGCTGGCGATATCCTGGGCGCGGTGCGCGGTGATCAGAAGCGGCAATTCACGATCCAGCACCCGGCCGAGCGCTTCCATCCGAAGATTTCGCCCCCGGGGAGGACGGGGAGACGCATCGGCATCTTCGCCGTGTTCATCGAGTGCGACTTCGTCGCCTGCGCGTTCCTCCCCTTCCGAATCATCTCCGGCACCACCGGCGCGGCCACGCTGATACTCCCGGGCGCGGATCAATTCCTGACGGATCATCGCCATCGTCTTGCCGCGCGTGCCGGGTGAGCTGCCGGACCGGTGCGCGCCGGGGCCGAAGGTCGCGGCAATCGCGGCCGCCTCCCGCACCAGCGCCGCCTCGACGGTATGGCCGCGCAGCTTGACGATCATCGTCTGGCCGCTGATGAGTTCGCCCGGTGCGTGGCCGGTGTGCACGGTGGTAATGCCGTAGCTTCGGGTGTATTCGATCAGCTCCTCCCGCGCGTTGTAGGCATCGATCGCGCGCAGTTCCGGCTGCATCGGCGACGAACGCTCGATGTGATCCTGATCGTGCGGCACGTTGTAGATGCCGGTGAGCCCGACGGTGGCGCGGACGTCGATCAGCCCCGGCGTGACGACCGCCGCTTCCATCACCCGGTAACCGTCCGGAATCGCCACGGTATCCGCCGGACCGACCGCCGCGATACGGCCGTCGGTGATCACGACGATGCCGTTCCGGATCGGATCCCCGGCCATCGTGTAGATCACTTCGCCGCGCACCGCGACCTGCGCCTGACTCTCACCGGCGTACACCCCGGGGACGAGCATCAGGATAAGAATGAAGAGAGCCGTTTTCTCCCTTCGGCTTGCCGCTTCGCCGCTTCGTCGCCCGGTCGATCTCATTGCTGGCCTCCCGACTGCTGCTGAATCAACGCGGACATGGACTGCTGAAAACAGCAGAAGTACGGCATCTGGTCGTAACCCGCGCCGTAGCCGCCCACCGCGTGAAGGTGATCCTTCTCATCCGACCGGTCGAACACCCGCTCGCCTTCGACCCACGTTTCGAGCACCTTCGTGTAAACGCTCAACGGATCGCCATCGAGCACGATGAAATCCGCATCCTTGCCCGGTTCGAGTGAGCCGATTCGATCCTGAAGGTCCATCATCTTCGCGCCGTTGATCGTGAGCGCCCGCAACGCGCCGTCGCGGCTCATCCCGCCGCGCACCCCCAGCGCCGCCATGCGGAAGAACAGCCTGGAGTCGGTGATGTAATCGTCGGTGTGAAACGCGATCTTCGCACCGGCTTTCTCCATGATGCCGGCGGTTTCGAGAATGAGGTGCTTCGCTTCGAGTTTGCCCCCCGGCGCGTCGATCAGAATGATCGA
>SKZB01000146.1 GCA_007127615.1 Phycisphaerales bacterium
ACGTTCGACGGCCACGCGAACGTAGCCGGCCGTCTTCGGCCGCGGCTCGGAGAACAGGGAAGGCCTCGCAGACATGAAGGACAGTGTAGCGGGACGGCCCGTGGCGCAGTCGCGCGACGGGGGTGAGTGAGAATCGACGATGGTTCGTGCCGGGGTGAACGCCCGCGATCTCAATCGCCGTGCTTTTCGCGCAGTCGCGCGCTGGTCCGCAGCACCAGGTGAACGCGTTCGAACTCATCGAGGACTTCATCGAGCACCGCGCGGACCGGATCGCCCGGCGGTTCCGCCTCGACGTTCGCCTCGTCGCCCAGGGCTTTGCGCGCCATGGAGCGGTAGCGGCTGAGCGTGCGATCACCGAACCGCGCGACGGGTTCGTCATCTTCCGCCATGAACCAGGTGACCGGGACGCGGTAGCCGGCATTGATCTGGTTTTTCACGATCAGTTCCGCATGCTCCTCCGAGCGGGGAATGAACCGCAGGTGAATCTTCTCCGGGTTCGCTTCGGCAATGCGCTGCATCGCCGCCCCCTGGAGCGCGCAGTCGCCGCACCACGTTCCCGACAGGCAGAAAACGTGCATCTCCCGCGCGAAAGATCGAACCAGTTCCTTCTGGGCGGGCAGGAGTTCGAGCTGCGCATAGCGCTGGTCCCACTGCGGCCGGTGTCCTTCGGCTTCCCCCGAGGCGACGAACGCTTCGTAGTCCAGGCCGCGGTCGTAGTGTTCCTTCAGAAACGGCGCGTTCATCAACATCCGTATTGAGCCCTTCTCATGAAATGCAAAGATCGTTCAGCATGGTTCGGCGTGCGCCGGCGGCATCATCAGTCGCCGTGCTTCTCGCGCAGACGCCCGCTGAGCCGAAGCAGCAGGTGGACGCGCTCCACTTCATCGAGCCAGTCCTGCAGGGTGGCGTCCAGTTCATCCTGCGGTACCGGCGCGCCGGGCAGCGGGCACGAAGCGCCGAGCTGCTTTGCCGCCAGCGCGCGGTAGCGCGTCAGCGTCCGGTCGCCGAAGATCGACACCGGCTCGAAATCCTCGGCGAGAAAGATGGCCACCGGCACGCGCATCCCGCCGCAGATTTTGATCTCTTCCGCCAGGTCGCGGTGCTCATCGCGGTCGAGATATCGCACCTTGATGACCGGATTGGCTTCCGCGATTTTCTGCAGCAGCGGCAACTGCTGGACGCAGTCGCCGCACCAGATGCCGCTCGAAACCACCACCGGCATCTCGCGGACGAAGCCCCCGATCAGTTTCGTCTGCGCCGGCGTGAGCTTGATCTGGTCAAAGATCTTCTGCCAGCTCTCCGCCTTCGACGGATCGGTCTTCAGGTACTCGGGATAGGTCAGCCCCGCTTCAAACTTCGATTTGAGAAACTGGGCGTTGAGCGTCATCGGCGGTGTGGTCGTGGTCATGCAGAAAGGGTATGCCGGGTGAAGCGATCAGGAAAGGCGCATCGGCACCACCCTCCGTCGCTTCGTCGCTCCGTCGCTCCGTCGCTTCCATCCCCCCTCACTCCTCCTCCAGCAAACCCAACTGCCGATACTTCTCCCGGTACTTCTCGAACATCGCCACCTGCCGATTGCCCAGGTCAATTCGGCGGCCGTCGATGAACGCGACGAGCGTGTCGGTGGTGATCTCCAACGGGTTGCCGGTCGTGATGATGAGCGTGGCGGATTTGCCGGTCTCGATGGAGCCGTACTGCTGATCGATTCCCAGAATCTCCGCCGCCGAAAGCGTCACCGCCCGCAATGCTTCGTCGGCATCCAGGCCGTACGCCGCCGCGGTCGCGGCGTTGTGGTTCAGGAAGCGCTCGTGGGCCGGCTCGGCGCCGGACGCCAGGCAGTACCGCACGCCCGCTTTCTTCAACACCTGCGGCAGGCGGTAGATGCGATCGAAATCATCGTGGCGATGGCGCGGCAGACGGTGCAGGCCGTCGATGATCACCGGCACGTCCCGTTCCGCCAGCCAGTCCGCCATCCGGTCCGCATCGTGACCGCCGACGATGATCGGCGTGAGTCCGCGCCGTTGCGCGAACGCGATCGCCGATTGCATCTGCCCGATCGTGCTCGCGCGGAAGAAGACCGGCTGCTCACCCGCCAGGGCCGCGCGCATCCCTTCGAACCGCTGGTCGATCGTCAACGTCTCATCGTGCTCGCGTGCCGCCAGGTACGCTTCCGCTTCATCGAAGAAGTCCTCGATCCGCTGGAAACGTTCCGTGATCTGGCGGCGCTGCTCGCTTTCGGACTGATCCATCCACCGCGCGGAAATCGGCTCGGTGCGCGGCCAGTTGATCACGAGTCCCGCGGATGAACGGATGGCCATGTCCTCCCACGTCCAGCCGTCGAAACGCATGATCGAACCGTGGCCGGAGATCAACCCGCCGCGCGGAAAGACGCCGCCGATCAGAATGCCGTTGTGCCGCGCGACCGGAAAGAGTTCCGAATCCGGATTCACCGCGACCGCGGCGCGAACTTCCGGCGTGAACTCGCCGCGCTCCGAGTGGTCCACGGTCACCGAGACGGCGGAGGTTTCCTGCAGACCGACCTGGGTGTTGTTCGCGATCAGGCCCGGATACACGTGCAGATCGCGGGCATCGATTCGCTGGACGTTCTCCCGGTTCCGCCATTCGCGCGGCAGGGGCATCGCCCCGATCGCGGTGATGCGGCCCTCGTCGAAGATGACATAGCCGCGTTCAATGACCGCCGCGCCGACGGGATGGATCATCGCATCGTGCACGATGATCGGCTGGGACTGTGCCGGGGCGGGAATCTGTCGTGACTGGCCGAACGCCGATTCGCTCATCAGCAGAAAACCGGCCAGCGTGAGAAGGGTGAAGAGACGTCGCATGAGTTCGTTTCCGTTCGGGTGGTTATGTTCGTTGCTCGCCGGCGCGTCTTTGGTTCAGCGCATCAGCTGCATCCACAGCAGCTCTTCGCAGCCGCAGTCGCCCGGCCGCGGGGCGTCGGGATCGCGGCCTTCCCGCAGCATCTGCAGGTACGCCTCGCGCTGGCGCTCAATCGACCAGCGCGCGAGCATCGACCGCGCCGGCCGATCCGCCCCGTTCGGGGTCGCGCCGTCGTCACTCGGCTCGGCGTCCTCTTCTTCATCTTCCTTCGGCTCGGGCGCGGCGCCGTGCTGATCGGCGATCACCTTCTGCACCAGCCGCCGGTGTTCGCCGGCCGCCCATTCCCGTCGCTGGCGATCCTGCTCCAGATCAAAGTAGCGCACGCCCTCGATCCACGTCTGTTCACACCGGGTGAACGTGGACAGCGGATCGCCGGACCAGATCACGAAGTCCGCATCCTTGCCCACTTCGAGCGAGCCGATGCGATCATCGATTGCGAGTTGCCGGGCGACGTTGATCGTGACGAACTTCAGCGCCTCGTGCGGCTCGACGTTGCCGTAGCGGACCGCCTTGGAGGCCTCGGTGTTCATCCGCCGCGCGAGCTCGCTCGAATCGGAGTTGAAGGTGGTCAGCACGCCCAGTTCGTGCAGGATCGCCCCGTTGTGCGGAATCGCATCCTGCACCTCGACCTTGAAGCCCCACCAGTCGCTGAAGCTGCTCGCCCCCGCGCCGTGGGCCGCGATCGCATCGGCGACCTTGTACCCTTCGAGCACGTGCTGGAACGTGCCGATCGTGAAACCGAAATCCTCCGCCACACGGATCAGCATGAGTATCTCATCCTGCCGGTAGCTGTGGCAGTGAACAAGCATGTCGCCGTTGAGAATGTCCACGAGCGCATCGAGTTCCAGATCGCGGCGCGGCGGCATCGTGCGCCGGCGTTCCCCTTCGGGCAGGTTGCGGTACCGCTCCCAGCGAGCCGCGTACTGCCGGGCGGCGGTGAAAGCATCGCGGTAAACCGCTTCGACGCCCATGCGGGTGTTGGGGTAGCGGCCCTGATTGCGCACGACGTTTTCGCCCAACGCGAACTTGATGCCGAGCTTGGCATCATGCATGTGCATGTCGCAGGCCGAGCCGCCCCACTTGAGTTTGACGACCGAGTGCTGCCCGCCGATCGGGTTGGCCGAGCCGTGCAGTTGGCTCGCGCCGGTCAGGCCGCCGGCAAGCT
>SKZB01000199.1 GCA_007127615.1 Phycisphaerales bacterium
CAGATCAAAGGAAAGGGATTCGCCACGAAGAGCACGAAGATGGGATGGAGGGGTGGAGGGATGAAGCGACGAAGCGACGAAGGGCGAAGGAGACGTCAAGTCACGAAGCCCGACTCTCGGCTTGCTGATGAACTTTAAAGTGACGAAACTGAAAGATGGCGTCAACCGCTTGGCCCCTTAGATTTCCTTCGTGCCCTTCGTGCCCTTCGTGGTGAGAAAATGCGCGACGCGCTCCGTGCACAGACCGGCGGAAAGAGCCTGACCACGAAGAGCGCGTAGAGCAGGGAGCTTTCGGGGCAGAAAACGGGGCGGCGGGGGCAGGAAAAAGTTCAAAAAAGATGCTCCACTTCACGCCGCCCGCGCGCGATAATGATGCCGGGAGGCACGCCGGTGATGGAACTCGATCGGGGCAAATTGACCACACTTTTGACCCGGGCCCGGAACGAACAGGACGCTGCGGCCGGGTTGTTGCGCGAGGTTTACGATGAACTGCGCCGGCTGGCGCAAAGTTATTTTCAGCGCCTGCCCCCAGACCATACGCTCCAGCCGACGGCGCTCGTGAACGAGGCGTACCTCAAATTGATGAAGGCCGAGGACCTTGAGCCGCGCGATCGTGAGCACTTCTTTGCCCTGCTCGCCGGTACGATGCGGCAGATTCTGACCGACCACGCGCGTCGCCGGTTCGCCGGGAAACGCGGCGGAAACACCGGGAAGCGCATCACCCTCACCGGCCTGGGCGACGCGGCCCGAGGCGTGGACCACATCGATCTGCTTGCGCTCGACGATGCGCTGCGCTGGCTCGGTAAGCGGGATGAACGCAAGGCGCGGGTGGTCGAACTGCGGCTCTTCGGCGGGCTGAGCTGCGCGCAGATCGCCGGCATGCTCGATCTCGCGCCGCGCACGATCGAAGCCGACTGGTTCGCCGCCCGGGCCTGGTTGCAACGGGAGTTGAGCGATGAGCAAGCATGAACCGGATGTGCTGGGCGAAGCCATGCGGATCTTTGCCGGCATTTACGACCGTCCGTCCGAGGAGCGGCGGGCGGAGCTTGCGCAGCGCTGCGCCGGTCGTCCGGATTTGCAGCGCGAAGTCGAATCCCTCCTCCGGCAGCACGACGAACCGAGAATGCTGCGTGAAGAGGAGCTCGGGAAGTGCCTGGAGGATGCGATCGAATCGGTCTCCGGCACGCCGGTCGGGGGCGAAGCGGATGAAACACCTTCCATCGCGCGGATCGGACGGTACCGAGTTATCCGTCTGATCGGCGCGGGCGGTATGGGCGCGGTGTACGAGGCGGAACAGGAGCGGCCGCGCCGGCGCGTTGCGATCAAGCTCATTCGCCCCGGCTGGGTGACCGAGGCGCTGCTGAAACGCTTTGAACGCGAAGCGCACGTGCTCGGCCAGCTCGACCATCCCGGCATCGCGCAGATTTACGAAGCCGACACCGCCGAAGCGCAGGACGATCAGGGCCGCTCGCTCGGCGGGCAGCCGTTCTTTGCGATGGAACTCGTGCACGGCCACTCGCTGCAGGCATATCTCGAGCGGACTCGGCCGAGTCCCTCGGAGCGGCTCGACCTCGTGAGGCGGATCGCCGAAGCGGTTCATCACGCGCACCAGAAGGGCATCGTGCACCGCGACCTCAAGCCGGGCAACATCCTCGTGACCGATAAGGGCCGGCCGAAGATTCTTGATTTCGGCGTGGCGCGGCTGACCGAACACGATGCCCAGGTCACGACGCTCGAGACCCGGTCCGGAGTGATCGTCGGCACGCTGGCGTACATGAGTCCGGAACAGATCGCGGGGGACTCCCGCGCCGTCGACATCCGCGCGGACGTCTACGCGCTCGGTGTGATCCTCTACGAAATGCTCAGCGAACGCCTGCCGCTGGAGGTCACCCGCTGCTCCCTGCCGGAGGCGACGCGTCTCATTCGTGACGTCGATCCGCCGCGTCTCAGTGCGATCAACACCCGCTTTCGCGGCGATATCGACACGATCGTCAGCAAGGCGATCGAAAAAGATGCCGACCGGCGATATGCGTCCGCGTCGGCACTGGCGGCGGATCTTCAGCGCACGCTGCGGGATGAACCGATCGCGGCCCGCCCGCCGAGCACGGCGTATCAGTTGCGGAAGTTCGCCCGTCGAAACCGGGCGATCGTAGCCGGTGTCATGGCGACGTTTCTCGCGCTCGTGATCGGGTTGCTCGGCACGGTCTACTTCGCGGTCGGGCTTTCGCAACAGCTTCAGGAGACCGAGCGGCAGCAGGCGCTGGCGGAGCAACGCTTCGGGGAAGTGCGAGCGCTCGCCAAAACGTTTCTCTTTGAAGTGGACGAGCGGATCCGGGATGTCCCGGGTACGACCCGCGCCCGCGAAACACTGGTCAGTACGGGGCTCTCGTATCTTGATGCACTGGCGGAACAGGCGGAAGACGATCGTGAATTGCTTCTTGAACTTGCGGTCGCGTACCGCCGATTGGGTGATATTCAGGGGTCACCTTCGCTTCCCAATCTGGGCGACATGGCCGGCGCGGTGCAGAGCTACCGCCGCAGCGTGGAACTGCTGGAAGCGATCGGCCGGAACCAGGCCGGGGACGAGCGCGTCGTGGCGCAATTGACCAGCAGCACCAATTCACTCGGCCACGCGCAGCTCGCGCTGGGTGATCGTGAGGCGGCACTCGACCGTTACCACGCCACCTACGCCCGGCTTCAGGCCTTCCGGGAAGGGACCGGCGTGTGGACGAACGCGATGGAAGGCGATGCGGCGAGGGCGGCCGCGAACATCGGGCGGATCAAGGCGCAGCAGGGGTTGCTCGGTGAAGCCATCGACCGGTTCGAGGAGTTCCGCGCGTACATCGGCCAGCGGGTCGAACGGCATCCCGACGATACCGATGCCGTGCGCAACCTCGCCACGATCCTGAGCCGGATCGCGGATCTGCAGCGGCGAAGGTCCGAGCATGATTCGGCTCTGGCGTCTTACCGGGAGGCGATGGATATGCTGCACACCCTCAGTGAAGAAGACCGCAACCGGCGGAGCACACAGGCGACCCTGGCCGATCTGCACCGCTCGCTCGGTTACGTACTCCTGGAGGTGGATCGCGCCGAAGAGGCGCTGGAGCACTTCGTCCGGTCACGGGAGATCGCCGCCGGTCTGGCCAAAGCGGATCCCGATGATCTGCAGGCGGCCCGGAACCTGGGCATTGCGTATTTCTCACTGGGTTTCGGGGCGCAGGAGAACGGGCAACTGGACGAGGCGGTGGAAGCGTTCGGGCGATACTTCACCATCGCCGATGAACTCGTTCGGCGGGCGCCGGACTACGCGGTCCTGCGACGGGATCTGCGGATCGCGTGTGAACGCCTCGGTGACATGTTGCGGCGCACGGGGGCGTACGAGGAGGCGCAGTTGTATCTGCAGCGCAGCGTCGAAATCGCCGAGTCGTTGGTCGATCAATCACCGGACAGTGTCGAAGCGCGGCGGGAACGGGTGCTTGCCCTGGAGAACCTCGCCCGTCTGCACGTCGATCTGTCCCGGCGCGAAACGTCGGCGGAGGGTGAACCTCACGCGGAAGCCGCCGCCGCGCTTCTCACGCAAGCCGAGGGGGAGATGGGCCGCATGGCGGAAATCGGCCGGCTTGAGCCGCGGGATCAGTCCACGCGCCAGCGCATCGCCGATCTGATCGAGCGGTCGTCCGAACCGGAGGACTCGACCGGCTGACCGGAGCCGGCAACGAATGACTTTGCGCGATCGCGATCAGGTTACGATCGCGCCGCCTTCAGCACGCGGCCGTTCTTCCGGTAGATTTCTTCCATGCGATCGCGGATGGGCTTGATCTTGCCGCCGTCGAGTTGCCCCGCCGTGCGCACGAGCAGATCGATCATGCCGTGGTAATCATCGACGGAGATGAACTCCGGTCCGACCCGGGCCGGCCGTGCGCCGTTCAGGACGCCGTCGATGTCCTGCATGTTGTGGTAGTTGCCCAGCGGCAGACAGACGCAGGTGGATTCGTAGCCGTAGCTGCTGAAAGCGGTCGCTTCGCACGCGCCGCCGGGCATCAGCTTGCGCTGCCAGCGG
>SKZB01000057.1 GCA_007127615.1 Phycisphaerales bacterium
ACTCCCGGGCGGCGGTCATGGAATTGCTGGATCGGGCAGCGGAGGACCTGTTGGGTGACCGGGCCGTTCGGCAGAGAGTCAGTTATCACTTTGTCATGACGACCAACGACAAGGCGCTGGTGATGACGACGGAATTGTCGGCGGCATGGGAGTGGCCCGACCGACTGGTGGTCACCGCTCACGAGATCTCTGAGCATGCAGGCAATCGCATAGGATCGGTCTGGATCGAGGGCGATCGGCTTTCGGCGGTCAGCGAAGACGGGTCGCTCTGGTATCAGAGGAGAACTGATGGTCTGGAACTGTCAGGCGCGCATCAGATCCTGGACTTGCCTTCGAGTGTTCGCGACATCGCGTTCTATCTCCGGCTTCTGGCGGGTGATCAGACGCTTGCGCCGAGGAACGTGCTCGAGTACTCGACGGTCTCGTTCAACGAGGACCAGGTGCTGCATATCGTGCGGTTACAGTTTCCCGCTTCGGAATTCTTCGGTGATGGTGGGGTCGAGCGCACCGGCTACGGGCTGTACACGCTCTGGTTGCAGGAGGATCTGGTGGCGGGCACCCTCGCATCGGTTGCAGCGCACAGAATCGTTCCGCCGGATGTGACGCCGCCGCAGAGTCCGGACCAGGAGATCCTTGTCGGGATGATTCACTCGAAGCTCGTGTGGAGTGAGCAGGAGCTGCTCGATGGAGAGCTCGCAGACCTGAACTTTGAGCCGCCACCCGATGCTGAGGAAGTGGAGAGTCTGCGCGAAGTGTCGGGCCGACCGGAGCGAATTGCGGTGGAGGTGACCGATCCGATGGAGCTCATCGGCGCGGCGGCGCCCCAGGTGGATCTGAAGGGTTCATCCGGAGAGAAAGTCAGTCTGAGCTCGCCTGATGACGGCGCTCAAGTGATCATTCTTGACTTCTGGGCAACCTGGTGTGTCCCCTGTGTGCAGGCGATGCCCGGAATGATCGAACTGGTACAGGAGTACGAAGGCCGGCCCGTCCGTTTCCATGCCGTCAACATCGGCGAGGATCCGGCGGTCGTCGACGAGTTCGTCTCGCGGCAGGGATGGGAGCTCCACGTGCTGTATGACGAGGACCGGGTCGCGATGCATGCCTATCGAGCATTCGCCATTCCACAACTCGTCGTGATCGATTCCGACCGGAAAATTCGGGAGATCCACGTCGGATTCGGATCTGAGACCAAGGCGTCGCTTCGCAGCCGTATCGACGAACTGCTTGCGAAGCAGGAAGAGTAAGGCAGAGGCACCGGTCAGGAGCCTGTGCAAGAGATCGGCGCAAGTGATGCGGTTCTCCGCCGAAGGACGAAAGAAGGGGCAGAGTAACGAATCACCAGATATCCAGATAACCAGGAAACCGGGTGACGAAGTGGGCGTGCGCGGTCGGTGGAGCCCTCCGGCCTGCGCACCCGATGCGCTCAGTCACGCAGGAACGCCCGCCCCCGCCCGAACCGCCCGCACTTCGTCACTCGGCCTCTCCTCCGTGCCTTCGTGCCTCTGTGCCTCTGTGCCTTTTCTTTGTCACTCCGTCACTTCTTCACAACTCATGCTTTTTGCCGCCGGTCGAACGCGCCGTCGGCGATCAGTTTCGCGATCGCGGCGATATCCGGCGCCGGCGGGCGGTCGGCGGTCAGCTTCGGCACCACCGCGCGGATCGTCTCGTAGATCCCTTCCACCCCCGCGCCACTGCGGTGGGGGCGCTGGTACTCGAACGCCTCGGCCATGACGAGCAGTTCGATCGCGATCACGTACCGGGCGAGTTCAACCGCGGCCCGGGCCTGGTGCGCTGAAGTCGCGCCCATCGAGTTGTAATCCTCGATTCCCGCCGACGTGGGAATGTTCGCCACGCTCGCCGGGGTGCAGAGCGTCTGCAGTTCGTTGCAGCACGCCGCGGCGGTGTACTGAGCGATCATCAGGCCGCTGTGCAGACCCGGCTTCGGGCTGAGGTAGACGTTGACGGGGTTCTCGCTGTCACTGGCCGCGAGCAGCCAGTAGATCCGCCGCTCGGCGATACCGGCCAGATGCGAAAGCGCGATCGGCAGCGTATCCAGCGCGATCGCGACCGGCATCCCGTGAAAGTTCGCGCCGGAGAGAATCGAGGCGTTGAAGGGCTGGTAGCTCCAGTCCGCGGGGTCGATGTCCGGGCCGTCGAGAAAGACCAGCGGGTTGTCGGTCACCGCCCCGAGTTCATCGGTGAAGACCCGGCGGACGTGTTCGATCGCATCGAACGCCGCGCCGATCACCTGCGGCGCAGCCCGCAGACAGTAGGGATCCTGCACGCGCGGATCGTTCTCATAGTGCGCGAGGACGATCTCGGATCCTTCGAGCAGTTCGCGCATGAGCGCGGCGACCCGCTGCTGGCCGGGCTGGTTGCGGGCTTCGTGAATGCGCGGATCGAGGGTGCGATCGGTCGCGCGGCACGCATCGACCGCCATCGCCGCCGCGCCGACCGCGGCGCCTTGGAGCCGCTCAACGTCGCAGAGGGCGAGTGAGCCGATCGCGGTCATCAGGTGGGTGCCGTTGATCAGGGCGAGGCCTTCCTTGGCGGCCAGGGCGAGCGGCGTGAGACCGGCGCGTTCAAGGGCCGCGCGGCCGGAGAGGGTTTCCGCGCCGAGGATCGCTTCGCCTTCGCCGATCAGAACGAGGGCCGCGTGGGCGAGGGGCGCGAGATCGCCCGAAGCGCCGACCGAGCCGCGTGAGGGGACGACCGGCGTGACGTTGTGATTCAACAGCTCGAGAATGAGTTCGATCAGTTCCGGCCGCACGCCCGAGCGGGCCCGGCTCAGACTTCCGGCCAGGATGAGGAGCATCGCGCGGACCACATCCGGCGGAAGTGGGTCGCCGACCCCGGCCGCGTGGGAGCGCAGCAGGTTGTGCTGCACCTGTTCAATATCATCGGGGTCGATGCGTTGACGCGACAGCGAGCCGAAACCGGTATTGACGCCGTAGATCGCATCGGTGCCGCGCGCGAACCGATCGACGATCGCGCGGGCTCGACTCACGTCGCGGCGGGCGGATTCGGCCAGACGGACCGGGCGGAGGCGACGGGCGACGGATTCGACCTCGCCCAGCGAAAGGGGAGCGCCGGTCAGTTCCAACGGGGCATGCGGATCGAGATCGCTCATGCCGCGAAGGATAGCGAAACGTCCCGCGGACGGGGATTCAGCGCACGCGTCCTTCCGCCGGTTGCCGGGGCAGCCGTTTCGCGGTCCAATACATGAACTATGGGCGAAGTGATACGGCGCAACGGCAGTCTGGTTCTCGGCATTCTTCTCTCGGGCATGATCTGCGCGCTCGCGGCCGGTTGGATCGTCTTTCCCACCGGGGCGGCGTCGCCGACACTTCTGCAGGCCGAGTCGATGGTGCCGGCGTGGATCATTACGCTTTGTGTACTGGCGATTTCGACCGTGATCGCGGGTGTGGTCGGACGATTCAGTAACGCGGCGGTGGGCTTGTTCGTGCTGGGCTGCGGCGTGTTCGTGCTGGCGCGGCGGATGGGGTCGCTGGAAGTGCTCGCGTTCGGCGAGGGGGCGCTGATGCCGCTGATCGTGGAAGGGGTCATCTGGACGATTCTTCTGGCGGGGATGTCGTGGACGGTCTTCCGCATCGCCGGACCGCTGCCGGATGTGGAGCCGAACGTGCTCAATGTCCATCCGAGTCCGTACGTCAGCCGGGAGGCGCTGATCCAGATGGCGTGCGGCGTCCTGATGCTCCCGGTCGTCTGGCTCTTCGCCCAGTCGCCGGAGAAGGGACAGGCGCTGGGGGCCACCATTCTCGGCGGGATTGCGTGCGGCCTGGTGGGACGATTGATGTCGCCCCACGTTCAGCCGATCCTGCTGTTTGCGTCGCCGTGTCTGTTCGGCGCGGCGGGGTACATGGTCGGCATGGTGATGCTGCCGGGGTCACTGGTGGATGCGTACATTCTGCGGACGCTGCCGGCATGGGTGCAGCCGATGCCGGTGGATTACGCGGCGGGGACGCTGATCGGCGTTTCGTTCGGCCTCGGCTGGGCGAAGTCGTTCC
>SKZB01000399.1 GCA_007127615.1 Phycisphaerales bacterium
CCCGGCGTATGCAGCTCCGGCGGCACGATCGCCCGACCGCGCGCCGCGGCGGCACGCACCACCTCTTCCAGCAGCAGCCGACCGGCCCGCCGGCCGGGAAGAACGACGATCCAGCCGTCCAGACGCAGCAGCGGACCGTCATTCACGCCACGATTGAGCAGCCACTCCGCCCCCGCAGCGAGTAGCGGCCTGCTCCAGTCAATCCAGTGCCGGTCGATTTTCTCGGCCGGCGGACCGAGCGTTTCCGGCTCTTGCTGCCTCCTCGAAGTCACAGGGCCATGATACTGCTTTGATTCCGCTTTGCCGTCTGATCGCAGCTGGCGCGGGGTCGTTCGCATGACATACAGGTGTCAGTGCACCCGCTTCGGCTCAGGTCAATCGGAGGCCGGCGCTGATCGCGGTCTCATGCGGCCCAAATCCGACCGCCCGACACGTGCCCCTCACGCCGCCTCCCTTTCATCCATCCTCCTCTACATCCAGAATTTCTAAAATTTCACCATGTTTCCCGGAACATCTTTCCCAAATTTGTTTGCCTCCGGTGAAACGCGCGGTATGCTCATTCCTAAATCGCCACGCAAGCCAAGGCCGCTTGCCCCCTTCGGTGGCTCGACCCCCAGATCGCTCATCGACAGCTCGCTCGCTGACAGCTCGTCCGTCGACAGCACGTCGACAGCACATAGTTAGATCGTGAGCTGATCGCCGACAGTTCTGGTCGTCAGATAGCCAGCCATTGGGTGTCGGCGTTCACATTGAAAGATTTTCAAAGGAACTGGGCAGTCGTGGGGGCTTGCCCGGTTCCTTTTTTTTGGCCGCTCTACTTCGGCCTCTCTGCGAGCCGCCGACTCGCCCCCAACCGTCACAGGGGACGCTTTCTTTTCGGTGGGGAAGCACTGGCCCTCTGCGGCCGATCGATAGTCCAACCCTCGACGCCTCACGATCACGGCGTTTCGACATCATCCGCCGCGTTTCCGCCGGCCGCGGCGGCGGGCCGAGTTCGCGCGCGAACATCGAGGGTGCCGGGGCCGAGCCGAATCCGTTCGACGATGATCTCGCGACGATCCGCCAGCCGGAACCTGGCATCGAGGGCGCGATCACCCGTCAGAATCTCCATCCACTCGAGAAACTCTGGCCGCTCGGCGATCCCGGGTTGGAACGATTGCAGCAAATCGTGGACACGTTGCCCGGACACACCGGCGGTTCCCAGACGCCCGATCCCGAGACCGCTGACCCGGGGGCGAAACCGCGACTGTTCATCCACCTCGGGCGCAAAGTGAATGACGAAGGTGCGTCGGCCGTACGCCGTGTCGATCCGGACCGCGAGCAGGATCCGGTCGGTCCGGAAACGGACCTGAGGCGTGCCGAGCCCGGCCGGCCACTTCCAATCCGTGTGGTGACTGAACCAGTCGGGCATCCGCAGCGCCAGCCAGGCGTTGACCTGATCCTCCCGGATGCGGAGCGACCAGGGCTCATCCGACTCGCGAATGAGATGAACTTCTTCCGCCAGCCGCCGCTCGGCGATTTCCGCGAGTTGCACGGCCGGTTCGTGGTCCGGACCCGGCGGGCGGTACCAGCCCGGAGGCATGATCAACAGCACGACCGTGACGAGAACAAGTAACAGCAGCCCCGCGAGGCCGCGCAGTCCCCATCGAATAACGCCACGGAGTGTCACGTGTTCAGTGTAGTCAACGTCGCCCCGGTCCGTGGCGGGCGGCAGCGCGATGGATCACGCCTCGGAAAAATCGTAGCCGGCCATGTAGCGCCCGGTTTCCAGGCGCAGGATCTGCCGCAGCAGATCGTTGGCCAGGCTGGACGCGCCGAAGCGAAAAAGATTCGGCGACAACCACGCCTCGCCGAGCGTTTCCTTGACCATGACGAGATAGTGCAGCGCGGCTTTCGATGCGCGAATTCCGCCGGCGGGTTTCATGCCGATCCGCACGCCGGTGGCAAAGTGATGATCCCGGATCGCTTCGAGCATGATGAGCGTCACGGGCATCGTCGCGGCGGGGCTGACCTTGCCGGTCGACGTCTTGATGAAGACTTCCCCGTCTTCAAGCGGTGGCGCCCCCGCGACGCTCGATGCGGCTTCAATCGCCAGATCGCTGGCGCGGCGGACGTTGTCGTAGGTCTCCAGCTCACCCGTCTCGAGGATGATCTTCAGGTGCGCTTCGCCGCACGCCGCCTTGAACGCGCGAATCTCATCCGCGACTTCATCAAATCGGCCGGCGAGGAACGCGCCGCGGTTGATGACCATATCAATCTCGTCGGCTCCGGCGGCAACCGCATCGCGCACATCCTCCAGACGCACATCGAGCGGATACTGACCGCTGGGAAAACCCGTTGCGACGGACGCGACCTTCACCCGGCTGCCCGCGACCACCTGCCGCGCCAGCGCAACAAAAGAGGGATAGACGCAGACCGCCGCGACCGACGGAATCGGCGGATCGATGTCTCCCTCAAACGGCATGACGGCCTTCCGGCAGATCGACCGGACCTTTTCCGGCGAGTCCTTGCCTTCGAGCGTGGTCAGATCGAGCATGCTCATCGCCAGGCGCAGACCACGCCGTTTGGCATCGGTCTTGATCGACCGCCGGGTAAACGATGCGGCGCGTTCGTCAGCGGCGACGGCATTCACGGTCCGGGAAGTCATGGTCCATAGTGTAGAACAGGAACCGCACGGGGGGAATACAACCTGCGAACATGGGTCAATCTGACTCGCCCGAACCCGGTCGATGCCGCTATGCTTGTTCAAGTGAACGAATGGAGAACGGTGTCCGGCCGATCGCAGCTCGAGACGACGGGTTCGATCAAAAGCGGATCGGCGCGGCACGCGGAAGTCGATCGAATTTAACCCAGGAGTGAATCATGCTGAAGCCCTTTGGAATTGCGGTTGCCTCATTGATCTGCCTCGGCGTGGCGTGCGCGATGGTCGCGCCCCTGGCCGCACCGTCTGACTACGAAACGATTCCGCCCGCGCCGGCGGAGATGGAGCGGACGCTCAAGCAGATGGAGCGATCGCTGATTGAACTGACCCGAGTGGCGGAAGAAGCCGTGAATGGCCGGGCCTTGAACGCCTCGCTGGATCCGACCGCATCGCCGCCGACGGCGACGATCCGTGTGTATGCCGACGGCCGGTCGTGGGACCTCGTGGTCAACGCCGACTCCGGTGAGGTGACCGACCGAACCAACGTGCCGCGCTTTCCCGGCGAGCCGGTGGAAGGCAACTGGACGGAAACCGAATCCGGCCTGAAGTACTACGACATCGTCGAGGGTGACGGCGAGATGCCGGCCGGCCCGAGCAGCACGGTGACCGTGCACTACACCGGCTGGCTCGTTGACGGTACGCAGTTCGACAGTTCGCGTGACCGCGGGCAGCCGGCGACGTTCCCGCTCAACCGCGTGATTCGCGGCTGGACCGAAGGCGTGGGCAGCATGCGCGTCGGTGGACAGCGCAAACTGATCATTCCGTTCAATCTGGCCTACGGTCCGCAGGGGCGCCCCGGCTCCATCCCGCAGCGCGCCACACTGATCTTTGATGTCGAACTGATCTCAATTCAGGACTGAACCCGACCGAACGTCGCCTTCGTGCGGCAAACCAAGTATCTCTCAGTGGAGACCTCTGACGATGGCTGTATCCGCATCCCGTGCCCGAACGCTCTGCACGGCTAGTGAACTGAACCTGGTGAAGTGGAGTTCCCCACGCCAGATCAAGTCGCTGACCCCGGCGAAGCTGAAGGACAAGATCGACCGGGCCCGCAAACTCCGCGATAAGTACCGCGATCTGTCGAAAAAACAGCGTGGCGAAGCGCGCGGCAAGCGCAAGCCCACCGGCCGGCGGCCGGCGCAGAGCAACGAGAACACGGTTGAGAAGGCCGAACTCTTTGCCGAAGTACTCGACCGATTCCAGGTCGCGGCCACGAAAGCCGGCTCGACACCCGCCGGCAGCAAGAAAACGTCAAAGAAGAAGACGACCGGCAAGTCCGCTTCCAGGAAGAAAGCCACGACGACCAAAAAGAAGACGACCGGGAAA
>SKZB01000474.1 GCA_007127615.1 Phycisphaerales bacterium
CATCATCATGCGACTGCTCTACCTCCAGAACCAGAAGAAGGGCGTCGACATCAACCTCTACATCAACTCCCCGGGCGGATCGGTCGACGACACGCTGGCGATCTATGACACCATGCAGTTCCTCGACTGCGACGTCTCCACCTACTGCATCGGCCGGGCGATGAGCGGCGGAGCCATCGTCCTGGCCGCCGGCACCAAGGGCAAGCGCTTCATCCTGCCCCACGCCAAGGTCATGATCCACCAGCCCTACGGCGGGGTGACCGGCCAGACCACCGACATCCAGATCCAGGCCGAACAGATCATCAAGGCCAAGCAGACGCTCAACGAGATCATCTCCCGCCACTCCGGACAACCGTTTGAGCACGTCGCCAAGGATGGTGAACGCGACAAGTTCTTCACCGCGCAGGAGGCGAAGGACTACGGCCTCGTCGATATCGTCTTCACGCCGGATGAGAAGAAGAACAAGGACAAGAAGAAGTAGTGGCGAAAGCGCGGGCACGATTCCATCGTGAACCGCCATTCGATCGATTCCCAGGCACTCCCCCACACGTTTGCACTGCAAACTGTTTTCCGAAAACTGAAACGAGAACCCAACTCCCATGTCCACTCTCGTTCCCATCGTCATTGAAAAGACCGGCCGCGGCGAGCGGGCCTACGACATCTTCTCCCGGCTGCTGACCGATCGCATCGTGTTCGTCACCGGTCCGGTCATGGACGAAATGGCGAATCTCGTCGTGGCGCAGCTGCTGTTCCTCGCCAACGAGGACGCCAAGAGCGACATCTCGCTCTACATCAACTCACCCGGAGGATCGATCACGGCCGGGCTCGGCATCGTGGACACGATGAACTTCGTTCCCTGCAATGTCTCCACGTACATCATCGGTCAGGCCGCATCGATGGGTTCGGTCATCGCCTGCTCCGGGGCGAAGGGCAAGCGCTACACCCTGCCCAACGCGGAGAACCTGATGCACCAGCCGCTGCTCTCCGGCGTGATGGAAGGTCAGGCGACCGACCTGGAAATCGAAGCCAAGCACATCCTCCGAATGCGGGACTCGATCTACAAAATCTACGCCGAAGCGAGTGGTCAGAAGGTCGAGCGCATCGCCGAGGACTGTGAACGCAACAAGTGGCTCACCTCCGAAGAGATGCTCGAGTACGGCCTGGTGGACAAGGTGCTCGAACGTCTTCCCGAACGGGAGGGCTGATCGGGACCGCTTCCAGAACTAGCTCGAGCGCTGCATGACGCGCTGTTCGATCTCCTGAACGATGTCCCGCGCGCGGGCCAGCGCGTCGGCCAGGTCCGCCTCGAACGAGGCCCGTTCGCTCCGATCGTCCAGGAGCGGCAGGTTGATGCGCACGTTCCATGCCGCCGCCCGGGCCGCCGCTTCGGCGAGCACCGCCGCGATCGCCAGGTCGCTGTCCAGCATGCGGCTGGTCCTCCCGCACAACGCCTTCAGCCGCTCAATCGTCCGCAGGGCCACTTCCAGCACTTCGCGCGGTGCGGCGATGGCGGCCTTGACCGCGCCGGGCCACGCTTCGCGGCGCTTCGGATCGTCCCGGTCCAGCTTCCAAAGCGCGTTCAGCGCGGCGTACGCCCGGGCATCGCGATCCGCCAGATCGAGCGACTCCTTCGCCAGCGTGTCCAGCTCCTCCAGGGCCGCGCGGTGGTGGGCATCGTGTTCGGCCAGCTTCTTCTTGCCGACCGAGTACGCCACGACCATTTTTCCGAGCGCTGCGCCGAGCGCGCTGACCAGAGAAGCGACCGCGCCGCCGCCGGGCGTCGGCGACTTGGCGCCGAGCGAGTCGATGAACGTCGCGAGCGTGGTTTCACGGAAAGAATCGGAGGATTCGGTTCGCGCGGCGGGTGGTGATGAGCTCATGCGTCGGATCTTCCTTTGGGGGGGGCGGATGACGGTTCGTGCGGGGTCGGCCGGGTTACTGGCGGATCTTCGCGCCGAACGCCGACTCCAGCGTGCGCATCACCGGATCGATCTGTCGATCGGCTTCCTCGTGGGTCAGCGTGCGGTTGGACGCGCGGAAGCGCAGCCGCAGCGTGAGCGACTTCTTGCCCTTCCCGATCGGCTTGCCGCGGAATGTGGTCACGAACTCGATCGACTCGAGATGCTCGATGGCCAGCTCGCGCAAGCGCAGCTCGAGGTCGAGCCAGCTCACGCTTTCGTCGATGATCACGGAGAGATCGCGCTCGATGGCGGGGAAGCTCGGCAGGGGCCTGGCTTCGGTCACCGGGGGATATTGATCGTAGTACGCGGGCAGGCCGATCTCGGCGGCGAAGACCGGCTGGTCGATGTCGAACTGTTTCGCGACCTTCGGATCGATGACGCCGAACGCGCCGAGCAGGCGCTCATCGCCGCCGGTGCGAATCGCGGCGCCGGGCGCGAACCACGGCAGAACGTGGGAGGTTTCCACCTGCGTGGTGGCGCCGGTGCCGCGGATGATGCGCACCAGCCGATCGATCACGCCGCGCATCTCGCGGAGGCCGCGTTCGGGTGAATCGGCGGTGTGAATGATCGCGAGGTTGACCGTTTCCATGTGCAGATCGCCGTTCATCGCAAACGTCGAGGCGGTTTCGAAGAACTTGCCGTCGCGCACGCCGTTGTCGAGGTTGAACGCCATCACCCGGAGCAGACTGGGCAGGATCGACGGCCGCAGCGCGGGTTCGGCCCCGGCCCGCTCATCATCCACCCGCAACCGCTGCATCTCGCCGGGGAGGAACCGGCCCGCCGCCTGATCGCTGATCAGGGAGTGGGTGATCGTTTCCAGATAGCCCCAGCCGGCCAGGGCATCGTTCACCGCCCGCCGCGCCAGCACCGTCGATTGCGGCGGGGCGACGCGAACCTCGATCCGGTCCGCGATCGGGATCGTGTCGTGGCCGACCATCCGGCTGACCTCCTCGATCAGATCGATCTCGCGCTCGATATCCAGCCGGTGCGGCGGAATCGTGCAGATCAGTTTGCCGCCTTCGGCCCGCGGCCGGAAGCCGAGACGGTTGAGCATGCCGGTGATCGTCTCATCATCGACCTCCATGCCCAGGAGATCGCGGCAGCGCTGACAGCGGAGGGGGACTTCGCGGGCTTCGGGAATCGCCGCGCCGCCCGAGACGATGCCTTCACACAACTCCCCGCCGGCGAGTTCCAGAATCAGCGCGACCAGGCGATCCGCGGCGGGGTTGACCTGGGCGGCATGAACGCCCCGTTCGAAGCGGTAGCTGGAATCGCTGGCGATATTCAGCCGCCGGCTGGTGTTGCGCACCGTGACCGGATCGAAGGTCGCCGCCTCGATCAGAATGTCGGTCGTCTGGTCGCTGACGGCGGTGAGCGCGCCGCCCTTGACGCCCGCGATCGCCACCGCGCGTTCGGTATCGGCGATGACCAGATCGGAACCGTCGAGTTTGACTTCCGCGGCTCCCTCACCGATCGGCAGGAACGGTTCCTTGTCCTTCGCCATCCGGATCACGATTTCCGGGCCCCTGAGTTCGTTCAGATCAAAGACGTGGGTCGGCTGGCCGAGTTCAAAGAGCACGAAGTTTGTGGCGTCGACGATGTTGTTGCGGGGGATGTCGCCGCGGGCGGTCAGCCGATCCTTAAGCCAGTCGGGCGAGGGGCCGACCTTGACGCCGCGGATGATCCGCGCGGTGTAGAGCGGACAGCGCGTGGGTTCCCGGTTGCGCACCGTGGCGATCGACGCCGCCTCGGGTCCGGTCGGTTTCGGCGCGGCGAGGGGGAGTTTGAGTTCGCGGCCGGAGAGGGCGGCGATCTCCCGCGCGAGGCCGACGTGGCTGAGGCAGTCGCCGCGATTGGAGGTCAGTTCCACATCCAGGCGCGTATCCGTGCCGCCGGAGACCTCCACCGGCTCGGCGTGCTCGACGGGAAAGCCCGCGCGGGTGAGCAGATCGGCCTGGCTCTCCGCATCGGCCGGCGGGTCGAGGTAGTCATTGATCCAGCGAACGGAAGTATTCATGGGAGCGAAAAGCGTATCGTGCAGAGCGCGTTTCCGAAAGCACGCCC
>SKZB01000191.1 GCA_007127615.1 Phycisphaerales bacterium
GGAGGATCACAATGTCATGGCAGCAGACTTTCATTTCCGGGGCGACCGCGGCGATTGTCATCGCGGTGGCGACCGCCACGCCCCCGGCGAACGCAACCGTCAGCGAGATGTTCACCTATCAGGGCCAGCTGAGAGCAAACGGCGAGCCGGTGGAGGGACCGGTGAACCTGAGCTTCATTCTGCACACCGATGAGACGGCTCCAGCGCAGGTCGGGCCGACGCTTAACCTGTTCGACTTCGATGGTTTCGATGATCAGGGCCGGTTTACCGTCGACCTGGATTACGGGCCGGGGGTTCTGGCCGGCCAACCGCTCTGGCTCGAGGTCTGGGTCAACGGAGCCCCGCTGGCCCCGCGTCAGCCGATCACGGCGGCACCCTACGCTGCCTTCGCGCTGAATGGCGTCGAGGGGCCGGAAGGTCCTGCCGGCCCCCCCGGTCCGCAGGGTGAACCAGGGGAGCAGGGGCAACAGGGGCTGCCGGGTGAGAAGGGTGACCAGGGCGATCCGGGGATCCCCGGTGAGCAGGGGCCGCAGGGGGTACCCGGCCCGCCCGGACCGAAGGGCGACCAGGGCGATCAGGGCGACCAGGGCAATCCCGGCCCTCCCGGTGACTCGCACTGGACCATTTCCGGCAGCGCCACCTACTACACCGGAAATGTCGGTGTCGGAACGAGTGCGACGAACCTCATGCTGACCATGGGCGGTTTCGGGAACGGTATTCAATATCCATCGGCCAATACCCTCACGTTTCATACCAACAGCGGCGAACGGATGCGTCTCGGCAGCAACGGTCGACTTCTGATCGGGGCGACCAGCGGTTTCAACGGTCAACTCCGCGTCGTGACCCCGCTCGGTTCGATTCCCGCCATTCGTGGGGAAACATCGACGGGATCAAGCGGCGTTGCGAACTCCGGCGTGCAGGGTGTTTCGACGTCGACGACCGGAAGCGGCATCGGTGTCTACGGCCGATCCGAAAGTGCGAACGGCTATGCGGGCTATTTCAGCGGTGGCCGAAACTTTTTCGGTGGCAACGTCGGCTTCGGTACGCTCAACCCGAACATGCCGGTCACGATCGGCGCCGCGGGCAACGGCATTGACTACATCTTTCCCGACACGCTGGCCGTTCGGACGAATGACGCCGAGCGCCTGCGCGTCACGTCCGCGGGTGACGTCGGCATCGGGACCCCCGCGCCGCAGAATCCGCTGCATGTTCTGGCGTCTCTCGGTTCAACGTCGACCTACGCGCCGGCGGTGCTCCAGGTGCGCAATCAGACCGACGCATCCTCCTCCCTCCTCCTGGCCACCGGTTTTCGCAGCTACCGCATCGGCCAGAATCGGCCGGGTGGCGATGGTCCGGTCGATGCCTTCTTCATTCGGGACGACTCTGCGAATGCCAACCGGATGGTGATTCGAACCAACGGACGCGTTGGCATCAACACCGATGAACCGGGCACGTTTCAGCTTGCCGTCAACGGCGAGTGCGCCAAGCCCGGTGGCGGGTTGTGGGCGATCTTCTCCGACGCCAGGCTCAAGCATTCCATTCGGCCCATCGAAACCGGCATGCTCGATCGACTGCTGACGCTCAACGGATACACCTATTTCTACACCGATGAAGCCATCGAGCACAATCTTGCCTTGCCGGGTAAGCAGATCGGCCTGCTGGCCCACGAAGTCGCGGACGTCTTCCCGGACTGGGTCGGCGAAGATGAGAGCGGCATGCAGTACATCACCGAGCGCAGTATCACCGCCATCATGGTCGAGTCGATGCGGGATCTGCGGGCCGAGAAAGATGCGGAAATTGCCGCCCTTGAATCGCGCATTCAGCGGTTGGAGGCAATGATCGAGGCCGCCCTGGGCCTGGAGGAGGTGCTGCGATGAATGTGCTCCCAATTGCGATCGGTTGTCTCCTGATGGCCGTTCCCATGACCGCGGGTCAAAACCCTTCTCCGCCGTCCGTTGATCACGAGTTCGGAATGGAGCCGCCGTTGGCCCCGCACGTCGATGAATTCGATTCCCGGGAGGACCATTCGGAGCCTTGGGAAACGATGGAATCGACAATCGGGTTTGATCTCTCCTGGTTCACCATTGACAGTGGTGGGGGCGTGAGCAGCGGAGGAGCGTTCGTCCTGTCGGGAACGATCGGACAGTTCGATACGGGCCTGTCGTCAAGCGCCTCGTTCGAACTGGCGGGCGGCTACTGGGCGGGAGGAGCCATCACGCCGGTCGTCGCGCCGTGTGTCGGCGATATCAACAACTCAGGGAGTGTCGATGTCTTTGATCTGCTTCTCCTGCTCGAAGGCTGGGGGTCGTGTCCGGCGCCGTGTCTGCCGGATCTCAACAACAGCGGGGCGGTGGATGTCTTCGATCTGCTCCTGCTGCTGGAAAACTGGGGGGCGTGCCGGGACTGAAGGAATGCGCTTCGGTCGATGATGGCAAAGTGTGATTCAGTTATCCCGCTCTACAGGCACAACGCTGCGTCCGAAGACGCAGCGTTGTCTTTTCGATCGGCATCTTTCGGCACCCGCTGCTCGTGGCAGATCAGCGTGTTGAGAGTGATCAGTCGTACAGCTCGAAGCACTCCACATGATCGCCCTCTTTCGCGCAGCGCACGATGCCATCTTCGATGCGCAGGGACAGAGGTGCCTGAATGTACCAGTCCGGTCCGAGCGGAAGCTGCACGCGGGTGACGTTGAAGGTTTCGGGCATGGGCCAGGCGTTCTCGCCGCGGAGCTGCGTGCGTGATTCCGGAATTTCGATGGCGATGACCGGCGCGCCGATGTCGCGCGTGAAGTCATCAATGAACATGATCTCGCAGTGGCTGCATGTGCGGCTGTAGAAGACGATGTAGTGCTTGCCTTCGTCAAGTCCTTCCGGCCAGCGCGGCATGAACTGGAAGAGCGGGATCTCGCGCCACGGCTTGCCCGTCCAGTTATCGATGGTCTGCGCCCACCAGTTGGAGGGCAGCGCCCGGGGATTCGGATTCCGCGTCGGATCATCGGGATCAATGTTGGGATCGACCTCCGGCGACTGTTGGATGTCCTGGTGAATCACACTGGCGGCACCGAAGCTCAACCCGATCCCGGCAACCATCATCACGACCATGAGCGGGATGCCCCGGGCGAGACTCAGCGCGGTTCCGGCGATCCGCGGGGCGAAGAAGATCACGCCGGCCAGCAGAATGCCGTCAACAATGAGCATCTGCCACGGTTGGATGGTGATCGTTCCGCCGAAGCAGCCGCAGCTCTCGGCGCCGGCGACCATCTCACCGATCAGAATCAGGCAGAAGCTGCCGAGCATGAAGATCGCCATGAGTCGGGACCAGCGAGCAAGCAGCACCATCACGCCGACCGCGAAAAATTCAAGCCCGATCAGGGTGTAGAGGAGAAAGCCGAGATCGATGCCCGTCTCACGAGCAAAGCTGACGAAGGTACTCGGCAGGTTGCCGGGAGAACCGGAGAATAGTTTGACGGTGGCGCCGGCGGCGACCCAGAGCGGAACGACCATGCGGCAGAGAATGAGTCCGATGAGTGAGGTCGGTGAAGCGGGGGCGTTCGTGGATGCCATTTGACTTGGATCTCCCTGAAGATCGTCGGGCGGTGGAGAGAGACTGATCGGGACACGAGCGGGTCAGCAGATGGCGGCCAGCCGATCGACTCACCCCTCCGGGTGAACGGTCCGGGACCACCTGCCGGCAGCACGTTGGGCGCAGAGTGATCGCGCCGACTGATGCTTCTGTAAAACGCCACAATCGGCAGATACTTTCCCGAACGTCGAGGGAAAATCGCGAATTGCCGACGGGAAAGGCGAGTCACTCCCGTTCGGCGGTTCTGACCCCGGACAGTTCGATGGCTTCGCAGAGCAGATGGATGATCACCAGATGAGCTTCCTGAATGTGGGCGGAGTCGCCACCATCCACGATGATCATTTCATCGCAGAATTCTGCGGCATCGCCTCCCTCCTTGCCCAGGAGACCGATCGTGGTGGCTCCGCGGGCGCGGGCCGTCCGGAGTGCGGCGAC
>SKZB01000415.1 GCA_007127615.1 Phycisphaerales bacterium
GATCAGATGATAAAGGCGATGACCGGGTGGAAGCGATAGCTTATCTTCGTGGCGTTCGGGACAGCTCCCATTAAATGCGGGCGTTGCGAACAATGGCGTCAGGCGCGCCAGCGGGAGTGATCCGGCGTTCACGTGGACAGAAGTGACCGACGATCACCGGCGATGAACGCGAATACGAGATGTCCGTCAGTTCACGTCGGAAGGCTGCGGCCGCTTGGTGATTACTTTCACTTTGCGTTCATCCGCAGTTTCAATTGGCGGTTGTTTCTTGCGAATTCGCATTCGATCGGCCGATGCGTTCGAGGAGGATGTCGGTGGCCGTACCGGTCGCGCCGGCGATGAGCAGCGGTAGCGCGGGGGCGGTATGGGTAAACATCGCTTGATCCATCGCTGACCACAATGGCGTCGCAAGCGTTTCAGCATCGAGCGGCGCAGGATGCCGCGCTTCGCAGGTCAGCATCAGAACAACGTGTGATTGAAAGAAGAGAACCCCTCGCCCCCCACGACACCGGCCCCCCCCACGACACCGGCCCCCCACGACACCGGCCCCACTGACGCCGGCCCGCCGGGAATCATGCCGTTCTCACGATTCAATTTCGAGAAAATCGCGCAGTATCGCCGCCGCGGCCAGAGCATCGCGCAGCTTCTTCTTCTGCTTGTGGGTGCGGCCGGTCCGGGCCATCTGCTGGTTGGCCCGTTCGCTGGTCAGCCGCTCATCCTGGTAGTGGACGGGCAGGCCGGTTCGGGCCGCGAGTCGTTCGCCGAACTCCCGCACGAGCTTGGCGCGCGGTCCTTCACTGCCGTCCATGTTGTAGGGCATGCCGATGACGAGCCCCCCGGGGTGATGCCGCTCGATCGCGCGATCGAGCGCCTCATCCAACCGCGTCCCGCGCGGCTGCTCGATCGCGCCGGCGGGGGAGACCAGGCCGGTGACATCATCACCCACCGCCAGGCCGGTTCGCTTGTCGCCGAGATCAATGGCGAGGTAACGCATGGGGAAGGAAGTGACGGAGTGACGAAGTGATGAAGGAGAGGGGTTATTGGAGTGATTGGTCGACCTCGGCGGCGAGATCCTTGACGCGCTGCGCCTGATCGGCGCGGCAGACGAGGGTGGCATCCGCCGTGCGCACGATGATCAGATCCTCACAGCCGATCGTCGTCACGGTGTGGGCCGCGTCGTCCGCCACCGCGAGGATGTTGCGGGAGTCGAGGTGCAGCGCTCGGGCATTGGTTCGATGGCCGCTCTCATCCGGCGTGAGCGTCTCGCCGTAACTCGGCCAACTGCCGACATCCTTCCAGGAAACATCCATCGCCACCGCGCAGACTCGAATCGTTTCATCCCGCGAAGCCGGTTCCATCAGCGCGTAGTCCACGCTGATCTTCGGCAGGGTCGGATAGACTTCACGCAACACCCGCGCCTGATCCGGCGTGTCCCACGCGTTCTGAATCTTCTTCAGCCCGGCGTAACCTTCGGGCAGGTAGCGTTTGAGCGTTTCGAGCACGGTGTGGGCGTGAAAGATGAACATGCCGCTGTTCCAGCCGAAGGTGCCCGCGGCGAGGTACGCTTCGGCCGTTTCGAGATCGGGTTTCTCGACGAACCGTTCCGCCTCGTAAGCCCCGGCAAAGCCGTCGATCGCGCGGCCGCGCTCGACGTAGCCGTACCCGGTTGCAGGATGCGTGGCGGTGATCGAGAACGTGATGAAACGTTTCGGGTCTGCTTCAACGAGCTGGAAGCCGGTTTCGAGTTTTCGCGCGAACTCATCCTGCGGTTCGATCAGATGATCGGCGGTGAGTACGGCGAAGATCGCTTCGGGATCGCGTTTGGCGAGCACCGCGGCGGTGAAGCCGACGGCGTTGACGGTGTCGCGCCCCACCGGTTCGCCGAGAACGCGGTCATCGGTGAAGACCGGCAGCGCCGCGCGGATCGGCGCGCGGAACGCCTCGCCCGTACAGATGTACTGCTGCGGGCGGGGCACGACGCCTTCCAGGCGCGCGGCGGAGATTTCCAGCAGGGAACGCCCGTTGATGAAGGGCAGCAGCTGTTTCGGTTTCGAGCGGCGGCTCATCGGCCAGAGCCGCGTGCCGGCCCCGCCGGCCATGATCATTCCGTATCGCATGGGGCCGATTGTAGAGCGTTCCGGGCCCGGTCGGAATCAGATGAGCCTTTTCGGCGTCTCTCCCCGTGAAACTTCGCGTGCGGTCGGGCCGTTCTCGGCCTGATCGTCGAGCTTGCCGTCGAACTGGCCGAGGGTCGATTGCAGTACGCTGCCCGCGCGGCCGCCGTGGAGACTGGTCGGCGACATGTTGCTCGCTTCACGTTCGAGATTGGGGTCAAGACGCATCGACTCACGGGATGGAAGCGACGCCTCCACGCCGGAGGTGAAACGCACGGCGACGATCAGCACGCCGACGATGGCGGTCAGAGGCAACAACAGAAACTGAATGTACGCCGGGAGCGGGGTGGCCGCCGATTCCGGCTGATCCAACGCGGTGGTCAGCGTGGCGTAGCTGGTCAGCGCACCGTCGGGCCAGGGCAGGCCGATGACGTCTCCCAGGGGCAGAACCAGACCGCTGACGACTAACATCAATAGAAACGCGGTCGTGGCCCGTTCAATTCCGCTGGTCTGGGCGACCACGCCCAGCAGGACGCCGAGCGCCATCACCGGCAGCACGGCAAGGATCGCGGCGCGACCGATGCCGGCGGCGAGGTTGAAGGCCACACCAAGCCGATGATCCGCGCGGCTGGGCACCGCTGACACTTGTTCGTCAGCGTCCTCGTCATTCGACTCCGAGGAATCAACCGTCAGGCCGAGCTCCGATGCGCGAACCGAATGGATGCGCTGCTGCCGTTTGGACTCGGCCTGGACCACCAGCGGGGCCTCGGCTCCGTCCTCCACGACTTCGAACCGCATGTCGGTGTAGTGCGCCAGCGCCCAAACGGTGGTCTGCGTCGCCAAAGCCAGTCCGATAAGCCAGCACGCGAAGACGGTTGCCCACCGCAGGCGCCCCAGCGCGAGACTCACGCTGCGAGTTTGCGGTCGGTTCATGGCGGCTCCGGCTCTGATCGGGGATTCGGGAGGGCAGCCGGCTCTCAATCCGCGAGAAGCCGGTTTCATCGATCATCGGTCGGTTCGAGGTCCGAAATCACCGTTTCCGGTCGATCCGTGAAAGTCCCGCCGCGGGATTCTGCCGCTTTTCCCGGATCACCCCCAAGCCCTTTCTCGGATACAGTGGAGTCCAGCGGTCGAGACGCCCATCGGCCCGGACCGGATGGAGAGCCCATGCAGCAGAACCCGTTCGCATCGGCGGTTCAGGCGCCAACGCGCCATGCCTCCACCCAGTCTGAGCCGGGCCGTCGGAACTTCAGCTGGGCGAGGAATCATGGTCGATCCAATCGGGCCCTCCCGACCGCGCTGCTCGCACTGCTGGTCGCGCTGTCGTCGATGGGACTGAACGATTCCGCATCGGGGATCGATGATCGTCCGATTCACATCTGGCCGATCTACTACCCCGGCGACCACGGCGTGGCCAGGGACAGCGCCACGGCCGATCGGATTCCGCCCGATGCGCTGCTGGAGCGGTTCATGCAACTGCACTCCGCTTCGCGCTACCAGGAAGCGCTTGACGTCATACGTGAACTGCAGGTTCAGCAGCCGGATCATCCGGTCGTGCTTTACAATCTGGCGTGCGTTTACGCGCGATTGCACCAGACCGACGAAGCGTTGGCGGCGTTTGAAGCCGCCATCGAAGCGGGATGGCGGCGCGTGAGCCACACGGACCTCGATCCCGATCTGCGCAGTCTTCGGTGGACGGATCGGTACCGCGAGCTGAGACGGCAGATGCAGGTGCTGATCAACGCGGAAGTGCCGCCCACAAGAAAGTTGCGTGAAGAACCCTGGCCGGAAGTCGCGGCCGAACTCGAGGCCATGACGCCCGCGTTGTTGCGTCGTCACCGCGTGCCCGGCGCGACGGTCGTGTTGATCCGGAACGGCCGGATCGTCTGGGC
>SKZB01000347.1 GCA_007127615.1 Phycisphaerales bacterium
AACGTCCGCAACTGATCGGGCGAGAAGAGAAACTTCTTCGCCCAGCCGGTCACGTGCATCGGCTTGCCGCGGTAATGCACCATATCCCCGACGGGGCAGAGTGCTTCCTGCAGCGTCTGTCCCGGATCGAGTTCGGCGCGGTCCTGCGTAAAGGTGACCGTGCGCAGATCGGTCGCGGCCTTGATCGTGCCCGAGTCCGGCTCAAGCGAACCGTTGAGAATCCTGATGAGGGTCGTCTTACCCGAACCGTTCGCGCCGAGCAGACCGATGCGCTCACCCGGCGTGAGCGTGAGGTCAATCCCCTCGAACAATTGTTTCCCGCCCCGTTGCTTACTGACGTTGTGCAGCGAAAGCAGCCTTTTGGTCTTGCGCTCGGTTGCCTGGAAGTCGATGGAACTGGTGCGCGTCGGTGCCGCATTGCGTTCGCGCAACGATTTGAGCTCCGCCTTGCGTTGCACGGTATCCGCAAGCTGGGTTTTGTTTCGGGTCTCGCGGGCTTTGATGCCCTGATCCAGCCAGGCCTTGTCCCGGCGAACCATGTTCGCCAGGGCGGACTGCGCGGTCGCCTGACCGTCCAGGAACTCGCCCTTCCTGCGGACGAACTCCGAGTAGTTGCCTTTGACCTCGAGCAGTCCGTCGGGATAGGCGCGGGAGAGTTCGACGATGCGTGTGGTCACATTTTCGAGAAACCGGCGGTCGTGCGTGATGATCGCCACCGCCGGCCGGGCCTGCCGGATGAACGCCTCCAGCCAGACCGTGCCTTCCAGATCGAGGTGATTGGTCGGCTCATCGAACAGCAACACATCGGGTTCGTGAACGAGCGCGCACGCGATGGCCAGCCGCTTGCGCCAGCCGCCGGAGAGCGTGCGGACCGGCTGGTCCCAATCGACAAAGCCGAGCCGGGACAACGCCATCGACGCCCGCGTATCGACGTCGAGCCGTTCCTGCGCCGCCTCCCGTTCCGCTTCCGCGCGGGCCGCGCTGAACGGGGTGGCGTCCGGCGCGAACGGGTCATCCTGCGCGATGTAGGCCAGCCGCAGGCCGCGACGCCGGACGATCTCGCCTTCGTCGGGATCGACAAAACCGGCCATCATTTTGAGCAGCGTGGTCTTGCCCGCCCCGTTGGGGCCGATGATGCCGAGCCGATCCTGCTCGGCGAGCTGCAGGTCAATGCCGCGAAAGAGCACGTGGTGTTCGTAGCTCTTGGTCAGTCCGCGGGCGGTGAGCAGGGTCGACATGGTGGTGTTTCAATGCTTCGTGCGTGAGTCATCCGGGCCGGAACATCGGCCGCCGGTTCGAACACGGGCGGCGGCGAAGTCCAAGGAAAAAGACGCGGCCGGATACCGCGCCTTTTTACAAGACAAAGTTTTCAAAGCCACCCAGGGGACTCGAACCCCTGACCTGAGCTTTACGAAAACGCAGATCCAGAATCGTAAACCGGGTAATGGTAGTGATTTCCAGACCAGGACGCAATCAGCGCAGCACAGAGCGCAGCACGCTCTTTCCGGAGCTGGTTCCGGGGATGGCTGCGGGGATGGCTGCGGGAATAGTTCCGGGGATGAAGGGCTCGACTTGATCATCGGGAAATGGTCGGAACTCCCCGTCGAAGTCAGGCGGGCCGTCGTCGTGATGATCCGGGCCACGGGGAATCCGGCCGGACCATGACAACCCATGACTTCCATGACTTCTTCAGCGGGGTCGGGAGCATCGTCATCTCGGTGATGTCAAGCCACGCTACCGCTGAAGAGTCGATTCAACCGAGAGGAACATTCGATGCCCAAAGATGAATCAACGTGTCGGCCGACGCCCTTCGACTGGGGCAGCGTCTCCTTCAAACCTTCCCGCGAAGACGCGTCCCGGCTGGGACTTTGCGGCCCTGGTCGCCGATCGAACACCTTCCTTCATCAGTGCATGGCGGTGATCGACCTTGCGGCTCAACTGGCGGTCGATGCAGTCAGTAACAAAAACGCCGGACTCCGGGAGATGATCGATTCTACCGCGGCCGAGCACGTCCTTGAGATGTTCGCCCGGATTGAGCCCCAGGATCCGCTGGAAGAGATGCTGATCGGGCAGGCGATTACGACGCATTACCGCCTGATGCGTTTGACGAAAATCATGCTTCAGCAGTCGGACCTTGAGGAGATCCGGCGCCTGAATGACGCGATTGATCGCACGGCCAATACCTACCGGCGTCAGATGATGGGACTGCGCGAGTATCGCCGCCCGACCAAGGCCGTGCACTTCGTCGGGCAGAACAATGTCGCCAACCAGCAGGTCGTGTCAAACTCGTTTTCAGAGGCAAAAAATGCGACGAACGAACAGGGATGTGAGCAGCAGTGTGACGCCGGCCAAGCGGCCCTACCGACTGACGCCGGAAGGGTTGACCCGCTTGCGGGCCTCGGCGAAGCGCGTGAAACCGTGGACGCGGAGCACCGGTCCGAAGACCGCGGCCGGCAAGGCCAGGTCAAGGATGAACGCCCTCAAACACGGCGAAAGAAGCGCGGCCAGAATGGAAGAACGCCGTGAGGCGACGCAGACGTTTCGAACGCTCGAAGCGATGATCCGGCAACGCCTTCGGGAACTGGGCGGCGGTCCCGGTCAGAGATGACCGGCGGCGGGCGGCGTCTGGTGATCTGTTTCTGATCGCGATTGCGCTCGGCAGGCCGCGGATCAGAACCAAACAACCGAGTCAGATCCGCACAGGTGCCGTCCGCCGCCCCCACACCGAGGCACTAGGCCCTAAACAAGCGAGTTCTCTGGCTTCGCGTGGTCTCGATCCGGCGTGCTTTTTTGAGCGCATGTCCGCCGATGCTCACACCGTGCCCGGCGGATCTGACGCCGAGCGAGTTCGGTGACGGCAACGTCGGTATCGCTGATCTCCTTCTGCTACTCGCCAACTGGGGCTGACCCCTCCCCCCCGCCGGTCCGCACGCCGCTGTTTTTCTCTTGCTGGCCACGGCTTGACTCTATCGTCTCAGTCAGCGTGATGGCTCGTCCAGGCACTTGATCATCTGCAACGCCGGATTGCCCGGCCAGAGGTCTGGGAATTCTTCAAGTGCGGCGAAGCCGATCGCTTCGTAAAACTTCTGCGTCAACGCGTAGTTTGCGTCCGGTCTGGATAGCCCCTGGGTCTTGACCTGCAGATAGCCAACGCCCCTTTCTCGAAGGTGCGCTTCGATAAACCTGATCATGGCTCGACCGACGCCGCGGCGGTGATACTGCGGCAACACGGCCATGAGATAAATCTCGGCGGCGCGTTCAAACTGCTGATGCAGCGTAACCGTCCGACGAAGCGCAGGTCCGATCGGTGCCCCCATCGACCGTGCAACCTGGTACACCGTGGATGAGGACTCACACCGCGGTCATCGGTTGAGCGCCAGATGTGTCTCGGGGTGTGATTGCTTCCAGATGTCGGGCAGGAACGTCTCGAGTTCGGAATGCCGGGCGCGTGGCATTCGGGTCAGGACGTCATTGAGATACGCCCAGGGCTCGATCTCGTTGATCCGCGCCGAGCCGATGATGCTGAAGAAGACGGCCGCGGCCTGCCCGCCGTACTCGCTGCCGGCGAAGAGCCAGTTCTTCCGGCCGATCGCCACGCCACGCAGCGCTCGCTCACAGCGGTTGTTGTCGATCTCCAGACGCCCGTCTTCGGTGAACCGCCGCAGGGCTGATTCCAGTCGGATCGCGTACATGACCGCCTTGCCGATAGAACTCTTCGGAAGGACCTGGGTCGCCCACGCATGAAGCTGGCTGAAGATCGAGTCCAGGATCGCAATCGATCGCTCCTGCCGTATCGCCAGACGCGCTTCAGGTGACAGATCCCTCGCTTCCGATTCAATCGCGTAGAGCTTGCGAATCTGCTCCAGCATCGACAGGCCACGATCCGGATCCATCGTGCGCGCATCAAAGAACTTCCGGCGCGCATGCGCCCAGCATCCAACCTCCGTCGCATGGCCGAGCTTGAAGATCGCGTCGTACCCGGAAAAGGCATCACACTGAATG
>SKZB01000139.1 GCA_007127615.1 Phycisphaerales bacterium
ACGCCCGGACCGTTCCGCCCGCGGGGCGGTCGTCTCACCGGCGGGATCAAAGTCATCGATGAAACCCTTGAGCGAGACATCCACGATATCGACGCGAATTTCGTAGTCCCGGTTCTCGTTGACGCCGACGGTTCCCTCTCCGGTCATGACCCCCTCGTGCATCTGGGCGCGAAACTCCGGGATCAGAAGGCGCTGATTCTCCCGGTCGAGCCGAACGTTGGCGGCGTGAAAGTCCGTCAGTCGGCGCCCGTACAGGCGAAACTCATCCGCCTCCAGCGTCATTGAGAAGTCCGTCGGCCCGTCCTCCCAGGCGCGGACGTTGAGATCCGCCGCGGCGTGAACGCCCGTCAGCGGAACGCCCACGGAGAGCGATGCGCCTTCGGCGCGAACCCGGCCGAGAAAGTCAATCCGCCAGGGGGGGTCCGCCTGGTCGCCCGCCGCCCCGTCCCGTTGCCACGCCAGCGTCGCACCGCGCACGATCACGCGCTCTCCGTCGGTAAACTCAAGATCGTCGAGAACGGTGTTCACCGCATCGGGGAGCACCGCCTTCATCGGCGCGGTTCGCAAAGTGCCGATGTAGTCGATCTGAAACAGGGCGTCGATCCCGCTCGCGAGGGCGATGTGGCCGGAGAGACCGAATCGACCGTCATCGTCGGCAAATCGACCGGTGAGATCCCGAAAGCGGATCTGCCCCGGCAGAACCAGGACCGAACCATCGCCGTCAAACGCCATCGACAACCGATTTCCGTCGATCGCCAGCCCGAGCCTCGTCGGCTGGACGCGCAGGCGATAATCCGAGGGCTGCGCTTCGCATGCGGATCGGTAGAAGAACCCGACGTTGACCCGGCCCGCGGGTTGCCAGTTCCCGGCTTGTTCCAGAAAGTGTTCTGCGCCGATCGCCCGGATGATCTCCGCCGTCAGCGGTGATTCAAGGCGCAAATCATCCCAGCCGCCATCGACATTGAGCTGCTCATCATCATCCGACAGTCCGTACGTCCCGGCCAGCGCCAAACGTCCTTCGTCGATCTCCCCGTGCTGAAAGCGGGCCACAAGGTCCTCAAAGGCCACCCGTCCGTCGCGCAGCCGAATCAATCCCTGCTGAGCGCGCACGCCGACACGGTCAGCATCGAGCTGTACCGAGGCATCGATGTTGCTGACGGAAATCTGGAGCGGCTCAACGTGCGGGCCCCGCGCCCGGTAGACCAGCCCCGCATTGAAGATGCCTTCGGGCTGATACTGATTCCAGTAGGCAAGCGCTCTTTCCGCTTCGGCATCGGGGACAAGGTTGATCAGATGCTTTCCGAGTTCAAGATCGTCGAAGCCGACGGTCAGCTCGGTCTCGACCGGATGTTCTTCATCGTTCCTGCCGCCGAAAGTAACGGCGCCGGATGCGTTCAGTTCACCGGTGATGTGGCGTCCGTGGATTCCGATGAGTTCGATTCGTTCGGGAAGAACACGAAGCTCACCGCTCAGATCGCGCACGATGAAGTTGTCCGGCCAGAACAGACCGGCCGCGCCGATGAACTGCGCCAGTTCCTCGGTCGGCGTCGCCTCGGCGTCGTCCATCCGCACCCGAATATCGTGGTGAACCCGGCCGTCCTCGCCGCTGCCGATGACGCCCGCCGCCCTCACCACGCCGCGCAGATTCACGCTTTGCAACAATCGCGCGGCATCGGATCGGGCCTCACCCGGCCACCGGTCGACATCGTCCGCACGCGAGTCGGCCGGGGTCAGGGGGATGGCGGCGAGCAGGAGTTCGTTGATCTGTTCGCCCTCTTCCACGGAGAGACGAAGATCGGGCCGCTGCTGCGGCTCACCCGCCTCGCTGGTCAAATCGATCGTGCCGGCGATGTGTCCGACACCTCCGCGCGGCAACTGAAACGCCAACCCGTTCTCTCCGCCTTCCGTGTCCAGCAGTTCAATTCTGCCGGGGGCCCAACGGATCCGGCCGCCGGTGACCTGAAACGGATACGGAAACCGTTCGTAGACCAGGCCGAGCGATCGAACCGTGGCTTCGCCGAACGTCTGGGTGCGATCGCCCGGCCCTTCGGTCCGTTGAATCTGCACCTCGACATCCACCGTGCCGCCGACTTCAAAGGGCGGGGCTTGCAGTTCACGGTTGATACCGGCCAGCTTGTGCTCGAGCCGGTGAAGAACACGTTGCCGGGTATCGGAAAGATCGTTCTGTTCGTGCACCTGTTGCCACCGCGCGAGCACTTCTTCACGACGGCGCTCCGCGTCGGCCCGAAGGCGGTCGTGATCGAGCATGGCCGCGTCTTGCAGCTTCGCCGCCGCATGCCGATCCATCAGAACGTCAAACCACGGCCCAAAGGAGTCGGGTAACGCGCGGCGCAAATGGTCATCGACCGGAACGTTGGTTCCGGTGACGTTCAACGCGATCGCCGGCGTTGCGGTCAGTGGATGAACCTGCCCTTCGATGCGGACGTTCGCGCCGGACGGCCCGACACCGCGCAGATACTCGATCCTCAGCGAGTTTTCCGTGAAGATGAACTGCCCATCCAGATCATCCAGCGGATAGGCGAAACGGTCATACTGCCCGCTTCCTTCGTGGATCTTCATCTCGCCGTAAGTCGTAATCGGCCGCGCCTCTCGCGTACCGTCCCCGTTTTCGGTTGCGTTCAGCCGTTGCATCACGACGCGCGTGCTGAGCGCCCAGTCGCGAATCTGAAAACGTTCGAGAATCTCCGCGATCTGACGCGGCAGGTCGATGGCGTTTCGCACCACCTCCCGGCCGTCCGTCGCCTCCGGCTCGCTTTCGAAAATGATCTTGAACGGCGCGTGATTGACCACATAGTCGGCCCAACCGGCGGCACGAGCGCGGTCATCCTCACGGTGGTCGAACGACATGACCACGTGATAAGGCACGCCCCGCGCCTGATCGCGCTCCTCCTCGGTGACCAGTTGACCCCGCACGTCCAGGGCCAGCTCGTTCTGCCTCAATCGAATCGATCCGCTCTCGACCCGCATCCGCGGGGTGTAGGTCTCATCGGTGATGCGGCCATCGCGGTAGCGGGCCCAGAGCTGTTCGGCGGGCACGGGAAGCGTGAGGCCAACATCCTCCACGTCGAATTGCACATCCAGCAACCGTTCCGGATCCCAGCTCACGACGGCGTCACGAAGCTGACCTTCCAAAGCCATCTTGTCCCACCACTCCCGGACGAGACTGGGGCTCATGGCGTAAACGGATTCACTCAGGTGGAACCCGTCGATCGCCGCGCGGTAGGCGAAACTCTGCGCATCCCATTGCCCCCGGGCGGTGAGGCCGTCCTCCACGATGCTTCCGCGTTCATCAACCTGATGCAGGACGAACCGGTACTCGCGCTGCTCATCGGCGACGGGATTCAGCCGACCGGAGAAATACATGCGGCCGGAGGCCTCAAACTGCCGCTCGCTCCGCACGCCGTATTCGATCGCCGCGCCGATCAGCTCGATCCGGGGCGGGCGCAGATCCTCCTCTTCCCCGGGGGGATGGCTGAGGCGTTGAACGCTGAACGTTCCGGATTCAACGTCCTCCGCCACGCGAACCAGGACATCGCGCAGCTCGACGGACACCAGGCGGGGATTTCGTTTCAGCCAACTGCGGTCCGCCTGGATCCAGACGGATTCCGCATGAAGCAGCTCGCCGGCTTCGCCCGGCCAGTCGACGCGCAATCGCACATCGCGCAGCTCAATCCGGTCAAAACCGGACCAGGCGGCACTGCCGATGAAAACATCACCGCCCAGCCGGCCCTCAAGCTGAGGGGTCAGGATCAGCACCAGGAACCAGGATCGCGTCACCGTCCACCACCCCGCCAGGATCAACCCACCAACAATCAGCCCCAGCGCCAGGCCGACACGACGCCATGGACGCCCGGCCGATGGCGTCCGCAGAGCCGTGGTTTTATCAGTGCTGTGGCTGCTCATGCAGAGTCTGTTCCCGCCGATGTCATCCGGCCTGCCTTCACGGGGCCGCTCCTGTCCTGCGCTCTCGTC
>SKZB01000099.1 GCA_007127615.1 Phycisphaerales bacterium
GAAATCTGAAATCTGAAATCTGAAATCTGAAATCTGAAATCTGAAATCTGAAATCTGAAATCTGAAATCTGAAATCCCACCTCCCACCTCCCGATTCCTCTCTTTCCGCTCCCATTCTCCTCCCGGATTTCACCTGCAGAACCCGCCGAGAACGTTCGCTCCCATGTCCGTCTGTTCGGCGGGTGACCGCACGATCCGCTCGGATCATCACTATCATCAACCATCGACATGCTCCTGCACCGCCTGAGTTCATACCGCCCGTTCACCGTGCTCGTGATCGGTGACTTCATGCTCGATCAGCACGTCCTGGGTGCGGCGGAGCGGTTGAGTCCCGATGCGCCGGTGCCGGTGCTGCAGGCAACGAAGTTTGAGAACCGGGCCGGCGGAGCGGCGAACGTCGCGCTCTGTCTGCAGGCCCTGAAGGCCGAGGTGCACTGCTTCGGCGTGACCGGCCGCGACGCCGAGGGCGACATTCTGCGCGAGGAACTGACCAAAGTCGGCTGCGCGACCGCGGGCCTGCTGGTTGACCCCGCCCGCCCGACCACGATCAAGCGTTCGCTCATCGGTCTCGCGCAGCACCGCCACCCGCAGAAAATGTTCCGCGTTGATCTGGAATCACGCGATCCGCTCGACGAAGAGCTTCAGACGCAACTGCTGAACGCGGTCCGCGCTGAGATCGAACATGCGGATGTGGTCTGCCTGGAGGATTACAACAAAGGGGTCTGCTGCGAAGAGCTGTGCCGCAGGGTCATCGCGCTCTGCCGCGAGGTGGGCAAGCCGCTGCTGGTCGATCCCGCGGCGATCGAAGACTATACGAAGTACCACGGCGCGACGGCGATCACGCCCAACCGCTCCGAAGCCGAGCTCGCCACCGGACTCGATACGCCGCTCGAAGCGTCGCAGGTTCATAATGCCGGGCTGGCGAGGAAGCTGCTCACCGAACTCGATCTCGATGCGGTCATCCTCACGCTCGATCGGCACGGCGCGCTGCTGGAGACCCGCCACGGCGATCCGATTCTCGTGCCGACGGAGGCGCGAAGCGTGTACGACGTCAGTGGGGCGGGGGACATGGTTCTCGCGGCCCTGGCCGGCGGCGTCGCCAACGGATTCACCTGGCGGGAAGCGGTCGAGTTCGCCAACGCCGCGGCGGGGCTTGAGGTCGAGGTTTTCGGCGTCCAGCCGATTCCCTTTGCCGCCGTCCGCCGCGAAGTGCTGAGCCGCGCGACGGGGCTGCACGGCAAGGTGCGGGATCGGGAGACGCTGCTGATCGAACTCGACGCCCACCGGGAAGCCGGTCGGTCGGTCGTCCTGACCAACGGCTGTTTCGACGTGATCCACGCCGGACACGTGGCGTACCTCCGCGAAGCCCGCCAGCAGGGGGATGTCCTCGTGGTCGGCGTCAATGCGGATGATCAGGTGCGCGAACAGAAAGGGCCCGACCGGCCGATCTACCCGGAGAAGGAACGGCTGGAGATTCTCTCGGAGCTGCAGTGTGTGGATTACCTGATCGTTTTTCCCGAGCCGACGGCACACGAACTGCTCCGCGCGTTGCGGCCGGATGTCTACGTCAAGGGCGGCGATTATCGGCCGGAGGAGATCAACGAGCTTGAGCTGGTGCAGGAGCTCGGCATCGAACTCCGCCTGCTCGGACATCGTCCGGGACTGGGCAGCACGGAGGTCATTGAGAAAATGAACCGTTCCGGATCCCCTTCGGAATAGCCGCCGAAGGAATGATTGATTTTCAGTGTGCCCGGCGCTCGAACCGATGGTACGATTGGCGATCCGAAAAGGCGGATGGCCCGGGGCCCTCCGAATCGCGGTTTGACCTGAGGACGATTATTGATGCTTGATGCCGGTCTGGCGACATCCCGTGGTGCTGATGAGACCGGTTCCTCTTCCGAGGAGCCCGGATCGAGTGCATCCGGTGATCCGGACAACCCTCCGGAGCGGACCTCGCCGCGCGATGAACGCGCGGCGGAAGAGACCATCTCACTTTTCGGCGGATCGGCCGGCCTGAACCGCGGCTGGATCGAGTCCGCACTGCGCGGGCTGGTCCCGCACCTGAGCCGGCCCGCACGCCGGATCGATGTGCGGGTCGTCGGCGATGAGGAGATGACCCTGTTGCACGGCCGTCACCGCGGGATCGACACCACCACGGATGTGCTCACGTTCGATCAGTCTGCCGCCGACGGACCGATCGAAGCGGACCTGGCGGTGTGTGAAGATGAAGCCCGGCGTTGCGCCGCGTCACTTGGTCACGCCGTCGAACGCGAACTGCTGCTCTACATCCTGCACGGGCTGCTGCACTGCTGCGGGTTTGATGATCATGACGACGAGGCGTACGCCCGGATGCACGCGGAAGAGGATCGTTTGCTTGAATCGATCGGCGTGGGGCGCACGTTCAACCGCGCGGAATCGGGGCACGACGGCCCGCGCGGGAATGCTCACCGTGACCCGGATCAAGAACGTTGATCGCTGCATTGAACTGGATTGCGTTGCTCGCGCTGCTCATCGCCACGTATCTCGCGGCGTTGAACATGGCGCTGATGAATACGAGTCGGCACCACCTGGAACGCAAGCTCGAAAGCCGCGGCCGGGCCGCCGCCGGGCACTGGCTCGCGGCGCGCCTCGACGCGGCCGTCAGCATGACCGCCCTGCTGCGAACGGCGTTCCGCGTGACGTTCTTCGCCGTGATTCTCATCGATTTCGTCGGTTACGGCGATGAAGCCAACCTCACCTGGCAGGCGATGGTGACGGCCGGCGTGATTGCGGTCCTGTTGTTGTGGATTTTTACCAGTCTCCTCGGCAACGCGATCGCGCGCTACGCCGGCGTCGGTCTGATCGTCGGTTCCATGCCGCTGTTGCGACTGCTGGCCGTGACCGGTCGGCCGCTGACGATCGTCAACCGCCTGATCGACGAGATGGTCAAAAGGTTGACGGGTGCGAACCTGCGGCAGGATGAAGAAGCCGAGGCGCAACTGCTGCGGTCGATCGAGGAAACGCAGCTTCAGGGCGGCCTCGATCAGGAGGCCGCGGCGCTGCTGGAAAACGTCGTCGAGTTCGGCTCGACGGATGTGGGCGAGGTCATGACGCCGCGGACGGATATTCAGGGCGTTGAAGTGACGACCGATCTGCCCACAATTCGCAAGTTCATCATGGAAGCGGGACACTCGCGCATTCCGGTCTACGAGGGGAATCTCGACAACATTGCGGGCATTCTCTACGTGAAGGATCTTCTACCCTATCTGGGCGAGGATGCGCGGGATTTCAAACTGACCCCGCTGCTGCGCAAGCCGATCGTCATCCCCGAAACGAAGCCGGTGCACGAGTTGCTCACGGACTTTCAGCGCAGCGAGGTCCACATGGCGATCGTGATCGATGAGTACGGCGGCACGGCCGGGCTGGTCACCATCGAAGACGTGCTCGAAGAGATCGTCGGCGAGATTCACGATGAACACGATCCGGATGAAACCGAGGAACCCACGCTCACGCGCATTGATGATGTGCACGTGGAAGTGGACGGCCGGTTCCGAATCGATGATCTGAACGAAGAGCTGGAAATCGAGTTGCCCGAAGATGAAGAGTTCGACACGATCGCCGGCTTTCTGCTTGCGGAGTTCGGCCGCGTGCCGGAAACGGGGGAGAAGATCGATTCCCACAGCGCGCGCTTTGAGGTGCTCGACGCCACGCCGACGCACATTCGTCGCGTGCGCATCGAGATGCTCGAACCGGTCCACACCAACGGCCGGGGCGATCACACCAACGGCAATTGACCGAACGGCTCGGTTTCAAACGGCCTCACCACTTCAGCGGTGTGCCGCGGTTGCGTGCTCCCTGACCCCGAACTGGTCGTAAAGATGACGCAGTGCGTCTCGCACATTGCCGCGGAACTGCCGGAAGAGCGCTTCCACATCGATGCCCGCGAGCAGCGCATCGTCCCCGAGCAGTTCCGTCACCAACGCGCGCAATAAGGCCGGCGAGGTCGAGCAGCA
>SKZB01000334.1 GCA_007127615.1 Phycisphaerales bacterium
CAGATGGTCCGCGAAATCGACGCCCTCGGCGGAATCATGGCGCTGGCGATCGACGCGACCGGCATCATGTTCAAGATGCTGAACACGTCCAAAGGGGCCGCCGTGCGCGGCCCGCGGGCCCAGGCGGACAAGTACGCCTACGCCGCGGAAGTCCAGCGACGGGTGGCCGGCCGATCCAATCTCGACGTGATTGCCGGCACCATCGATGATCTGATCGTTGAAGACGGCCGCGTCATCGGCGTGACCGTCCCCGCCGGCGCGGGGATCGTCGCGCCGGATCCCGACGCGATCGAACACAATCTCCGCGGCGATTCACCGGCGAAACCGGTCTACCCGAGCCGGCCGCGCGCGGCCGAAGCGCTGCGCGGGCCGCGCACCATTCGCTGCGGTGCGGTCGTTCTGACCACGGGAACCTTCGCGCGCGGATTGATGCACACCGGTGAAACCCGGACCGCCGGAGGACGCGTCGATGAGGGCGCCGCCCGGGGCATCTCCGACACACTGCGCGGGCTGGGTTTCGAGCTCGGGCGGCTCAAGACCGGCACGCCGCCGCGGCTGGCGCAGGAATCGATTGCGTGGGATGAGCTGGATGCCCAGGCCGGCGATGAACGCCCGGTGCCGTTCAGTGACCTCTCTGCGCGCGAAGCCAATCCCGGCGCGGCGCGAAACGGTGAACCCAAGGCAGTTCTTCATGGACCCATCGTCCCGTCGATGGATCGGTTTCCGGTTCTGCCGCAGACCGAATGCCGCATCACCCGGACCACCGTGCATGCGCACGAGTTGATCCGCGCCAACCTCCACCGGGCGCCGATGTTCTCCGGCCGGGTCGATGCCGAATGTGGCCCGCGGTACTGCCCGTCGATCGAAGACAAGATCGTGCGGTTTGCGGACCGGGAATCGCACCACGTCTTTCTCGAGCCGGAATCGCTGTACACGAACGAGATCTACTGCAACGGCATCTCGACCTCACTTCCGGTAGATGTTCAGGAGACCCTGGTGCGTCTGATGCCGGGTTGCGCGAACGCGGTAATTCTGAAGTGGGGATACGCCGTGGAGTACGACATGGTCTGGCCGCACCAGATCGACGCGACGTGCATGACCAAGCGCGTCCGCGGCCTTTTTCTCGCCGGCCAGATCAACTGTACGACGGGGTACGAGGAAGCGGGCTCGCAGGGGCTGATCGCCGGGTTGAACGCAGCCCGCCTGGTTCTGGGCGAAGACCCCGTGCGGCTCGGGCGCGATGAGGGCTACCTCGGCGTGATGATGGATGATCTGGTCACCAAGACGCCGCGCGAACCCTACCGCATGTTCACCAGCCGCGCCGAACACCGACTTCACCTGCGGGCGGAGAACGCCGATGAACGGCTGACCCCGCTCGGCCGTGAATTGGGGCTGGTGGATGATCTTCGCTGGTCCGTCTACGAAGAACGCGCTGCGCACCTGCAGGCACTTCGAAACGCGTTCGACCGCATTCACGTCGAGGGCAAATCTCTTCGGGCCCTCGCCCGCCGGCCGGATGCGAGCGCGGGATCCATCCGGGTGCACCTTGAGAATCATGAGGTCACCACGGCGGCGCGGAGTAACGGAAGCCACGCGAACGAATCGGGTTCCGGGCGGCTTCCCGGCCCGGCCGACCTCCCCGGCGAACTCCTCGAACGTGTCATGACCGAAGCGAAATACGAGGGCTACCTCGCGCGGCAGCAGGCGGAGATCAAACGACAACGCGCGGCCGATCACCAGAAGATCCCCGGCTGGTTCGAGCCGTGGACGGCGAAGGGGCTGCGGGCCGAGGCGGCCGAAACACTCCGGAAGTACCGTCCCGCCACGATGGGGCAGGCCGCGCGACTGCCCGGGGTGAACCCCGCGGACCTGACCATCCTCGCCGTCGCCATCCGCCGCGGACCGCAGCGGGCCGCGGCGAACCACAGTGCCCCAATCGCGTGATTGAGCGCAAGTGACGGGATGGGAGAGGTACGGAGGGAAAGTGACCAAGTGACCAAGTGACCAAGTGACGGAGGGATGGAGGGTTGCCACGGCCAGCGGGCCGAAGGGAGTCGGCCGTGCGAGATGGAAGAACCATCGACGGATCCATGCAGGAGGCGCCGGCGGATGCGCGATTGACGGACAGTGTGACCCGGATGACGGTCGCGCGAACCACCCGCCTTCACTCCGTCACTCCGTCACTCTTCCTTCGTGCCTTTATGTCTTCGTGCCTCCGTGCCTTCATACCTCCGCGGCTTTCCCAACCCCCTTGTCACGCCCCTAACTCGCAATAACATTGATGATCTTGCCCGGCACCACGATGACCTTGCGCACGGTCTTTCCTTCGAGCTGCGCTTTGATCTTTTCGTCGCCCAGCGCGAGTTCTTCCGTCGTCTTCTGATCGGCATCGGCGGGAACCATGATCCGGCCGCGCACCTTGCCGAGAATCTGGACCGGCATTTCGATCTCATCATCCTTCAGCATCGCCGGATCGACCTTCGGCCACGCGGCATCGGCGACCGACGGCTGATGGCCCAGCTTCGCCCAGATCTCTTCCGCCAGATGCGGCACGAACGGCGCGAGCGTGATCACGTACCGCTCGATCTGATCAGGCGTCAGTTTCCCCGCGCCGTCGCCGTCGCTCACCGAAGCGTTCGTGAACTCGATCATCGCGGCGATCGCGGTGTTGAATGACAATCGCTCAATGTCATCGCCCACCTTCTGAATCGTGCGGTGCAGCATCTTTTCGAGCGCCTCATCCCGGGCTTCCGCCGTCCGCAGCGCGCCGGTTCTTTCATCGATCACCGCGCGCCACGTTCGCTGCAGGAAGCGGAAGAGCCCGGCGATATCGCGCGGGTTCCAGGGTTTGCTCGCATCGAGCGGGCCGAGGTACATCTCGTACAAACGGAACGTATCCGCGCCGAACGCCTCGATCACCTCATCGGGGTTGACGACGTTCTTCAGCGACTTGGACATCTTGGCGACGACCTGCGTGACGGTTTCGCCGGAGGCGCGTTCGATCAACGTGCCGTCCTCGCGCTCGTCAACCTCATCGATCGGCACGAGCGACTTGTCGGCGCGCTGGTAGGCGAAGCTCGTGATCAACCCCTGGTGGAAGAGCTTTCGGAACGGCTCGGGGGTGGAAACCTCACCCAGGTCGAAGAGAATCTTGTGCCAGAACCGCGCGTAGAGCAGATGCAGGACCGCGTGCTCGGCGCCGCCGATGTAGAGATCGACGTTCATCCAGTACTGCTCGACCTCCCGCGCGATGAAACGGTCCGAATTCGCCGGATCACAGTAGCGCAGGAAGTACCAGCACGAACCGGCCCAGCCGGGCATGGTGTTCGTCTCACGACGGACGGGCGTCTCCGGCGGCAACACGCCGGGGTCGACTCCGGCCTCGCCGGCGGTGGTATGCACCCAGTCGGTCGCCTTCGCCAGCAGCGGCATCGGCTCATCACTTTCGACCGGCTGGTAGTCCGCCATCGGCGGCAGGACAACCGGGAGCTTCTCTTCGGCAATGGGGTGGTGATTGCCCTTCTCATCGAACACGATCGGGAAGGGCTCTCCCCAGTAGCGCTGTCTCGAGAAGAGCCAGTCGCGGAGACGGTAATTGATCTTCCGCGCGCCGTGACCGGATGACTCAAGCCAGTCAATGATCGTCTTCTTCGCTTCGGCGGTGGGCAGATCGTTGAGCGAGACCTCGTCGTTCGCGCTGTTGATGCTTCGGCCGCCGGCGGCATAGCGATCATCCCACGCCTCGGTTGACCACGACCAGCCGGCGCCGGGTTCCGGGGCGACGACCTGCGTGATCGGGAGATCGAACTTCTGCGCGAAGGCGAAGTCCCGTTCGTCGTGCCCCGGCACGGCCATGATCGCGCCGTGGCCGTATCCCATCAGCACGTAATCGCTGGTCCAGACGGGGATCGTCGCGCCGGTTGCGGGGTTGATTGCCCTGACCCCGGTATCGACGCCGGTCTTCTCCTTCGTGTCGGCCTGCCGGTCGACATCGCTCCGGTTCCGCGCAGATTCGACGTATCTTCGCAGCACGTCGGCCACCGTGCCGGGACGGGGATGGGCGATCGCCGAATCGACCAGGGGATGCTCCGGCGCGACGACCATATAGGTGGCGCCGAAGATCGTGTCCGGCCGCGTGGTAAAGACGCGCAGCGTTGAGGTCTCGGATTGATCGTCAGAGATTTGAGATTTGAAATCTGAAATCTGAAATTTGAAATCTGAAATCTGAAAGTCAACCTCCGCCCCTTCGGAGCGCCCGATCCACTCCTTCTGCATCGTTCGGGTCGACTCGGGCCAGTCGACGAGTTCGAGATCCCGAAGCAGGCGTTCGGCGTAGGCGGTGATGCGAAACATCCACTGCCGGAGCGGCTTGCGGTAGACGGGATACCCGCCGCGCTCGCTCCGGCCGTCGATTACCTCCTCGTTGGCCAGCGCGGTCCCGAGCTTCGGGCACCAGTTGACGGTCTGCTCGGCGAGGTAGGCGAGGCGCCGTTGGTCGATGAAGTCGCGTTGTTTCTCCGGAGACATCTCGCGCCACTGTTCCGGCGTCATGCCGCCGACGGCCTGGCCGTGGTCGAGGGCCTCGATCAGTTCCTGAATCGGCCGCGCGCGGTCCTCGGCCGGGTCATACCACGCGCGGTACGCCTTGAGCCAGATCCACTGCGTCCAGCGGTAGTAGTCCGGATCGATCGTGGCAACCTCGCGCGACCAGTCGTAGGCGAACCCGAAGCGTTTGAGCTGGCGGCGGAAGTTGTCGATCGACTTGCGGGTCGTCTCGGCGGGATGGATTCCGGTCTGAATCGCGTACTGCTCGGCGGGCAGGCCGAACGCGTCCCACCCCATCGGATGGAGGACGTTGAATCCGCGCAGCCGTTTGTACCGCCCGATGATGTCGGTCGCGGTGTACCCCTCGGGATGGCCGACGTGCAATCCCGCTCCGGAGGGGTAGGGGAACATGTCGAGCACATAGTACTTCGGCCGATCGGCATCAAAGTCCGGATCGCCGGGATTCGGCACGCGGAAAGTCTGCTCCCGCTCCCAGTGTTCCTGCCAGCGCACTTCGAGCTGATTCGCCAGGTCGGCGGTATAGCGGTGCGGCGTGGTGGAGGAACCGGCGGCGTGCTCTGCGGGCGTGGTTGTCTTGCTCATGGCGGTGACTTCTTCTGGGGACTCTTACTTCCGGACGACGGACTTCCGGGCGACGGTACGCGACGAGAAACGGGGTCCCGCGCGGCGAGACGACGCCACGAGAAACGGGGTCTCGCGCGGCGAGACGACGCCACGAGAAACGGGGTCTCGCGCGGCGAGACCCCGTGTGGGGGGACGATTCGGTCCTCGCGCGCGACCACTACGGGCGGAATAGCCCCCGTCGTGGCGAGCGGAAGTTCGTTTTTCTCTGCGGCATGGCCCACAGTCTATCTTTTCCTGCGGTGGGGACAAGCCGGTCGGCGGACCGTGAAGATTCACCATGCAATCGGCAATTCCGGCCGGATCACGCTCATATCCCACCCCGTCTCCTGCCGATAACCCCCACTGATGTCCACGCACCTGAAATCCATCCTGCGGCTGGAGGTTCCGCTGATCGTACAGATTGCCTCCCGAAAAATGTCGATGCGGGACGTCGCCAACCTCGCCCCCGGCGCCATCATCGAGCTGCCGAAGCTGGCGGAGGAAGAACTCGAGCTGCTGGTCAGCAACCGCTCGATCGGCTCCGGGCGGGCCGTCAAGGTCGGCGAGAACTTCGGCCTGCGTGTCAGCCGCCTCGGCGATGTCAAGGAGCGTATCAACGCGATGGGCGGCCAGGACGATCCGGAGACCGCCCCGGCCGACATTGATGAGACCGACGACGCCGGGGCGCTCGTCGATCAGATTCTCGAAGGTCAGGAGGCCGCCACCGGCGACCCGGCGGAGGGAACCGAAACCGATGGTGAGCGTCGGGAGAACGAGGCGGCGTGAAGCGTTGGTCCTGCCACCGGACCGGGGCCGTTATGATCAGGTGTCCTCTGGAGGTCCCGATTCGTCATGCCCCGCAATATCCCCGTCGGTAACGGAGAAATGCTCGTCACCTTCGACGAGTTCTACCGAATCCGCGACATCTACTGGCCGCACGTCGGCATGCCCAACCATACCGACGGCCATCTCCAGCGCTTCGGCGTCTGGGCGGACGGTGAGTTCGCCTGGATCGAGCACGAAAGCTGGACGCGCGAGCTCCGCTACAAGCCCGACACCATGGTCACCGAAGTCGTCCTGCGCAACGAGCGGCTCGGCCTGGAGCTGATCTGCCACGATGCCATCGACTACTGGAGCCCGGTTTACTTCCGCAAAATTCACGTGACTGATCTGCGCGACAAGTCGCGCGATGTCCGGGTCTTTTTTCACCATGATCTCTCGGTCAACGGCTCGCCCGTCGGTGACACGGTCAACTATGACCCCCGACTCGCCGGGCTGGTCCATTACAAGGACGATGCGTATTTTCTGATCAACGGTTGCGATGAACGCAAGTGCGGCATCGACCACTGGGCCACGGGCACCAAGCGAATCGGCGGCGCCGAAGGCACGTGGCGCGACGCGGAGGACGGCCAGCTTACCCGCAACGCCATCGCGCAAGGGTCCGTCGACTCCACGGTCGGGTTCAACCTGCACATTCCCGCCGGCGGAACCAGCCACGTGATCTACTGGATCGCGGCGGGGCGTGACCACCGTTCCCTCGAAGCGCTGAATCGAAAGATCATCGAGAAAACCGCCCAGCGCATGATGGACCGCTCGGAGGCCTATTGGCGACTGTGGGCCTGCAAGGAGCCGATCGATTTCTCGCCCCTGCCCGAACCTCTGCGCGATCTGTACGTGCGGAGCCAGCTCATCCTGCGCACGCAGATCGATCACGGCGGCGCGATTATTGCGGCCAATGATTCGGACATCACGCACTTTGCCGGCGACACGTATTCGTACATGTGGCCGCGGGACGGCGCCCTGGTCGCGCACGCGCTCATTCTCGCCGGGCACGGTGAGCTGAGCCGGCGCTTCTTCCGATTTTGCGCGGACGTCATCAGCGAAAAGGGTTACTTCCTGCACAAGTACAACCCCACGGGAACGCTGGCGTCGAGTTGGCACCCGTGGATGCTGGACGGTAAACCCGTCCTGCCGATTCAACAGGATGAGACCGCCCTGGTGACGTGGGCCCTGCGGCAGCACTTCCTCGTCTTCCGGGATGTGGAGTTTCTCAAGGATCTCTACACACCGCTGGTCATCAACCCCGCGCGCTGGATGCTCAAGCACCGTGATCACCACGGCCTGCCCCTGGCGAGTTGGGATCTGTGGGAGGAACGCCGCGGCGTGCACACCTTTACCGTGGCCGCGACGATCGGCGCGCTCTTCGCCGCCGCCGACTTCGCCGAAGATATGGGCGCGATGGATCATGCCGCGGAGTTTCGCGAAGGCGCCGAGCGCATGCGCGGGGCGATGTTGCGGCACCTCTGGCGCGAGGAGGACGGCCGCTTTGCGCGCATGGCCATCCTTCTCGAAGACGGCACCTACCGACTCGACATGACCTGCGATGCCGCCAACTTCGCGATTTTCGCCTTCGGCGCGCTGCCCGCCGATCACGAATCCGTCCTCCGCGAAATGGAGGCGATGCGTGAACGGCTGTGGATCAAGACCGATATCGGCGGCGTCGCACGCTACGAACACGACTACTACCACCAGATCGAACGCGAGGATATCGAAAAGGTTCCGGGTAACCCGTGGGTCATCTGCACGCTCTGGGCGGCCCAGCATCTGATTGCGATCGCCAGCTCCACCGATGAACTCGCGCGGGCGATGCCGTATCTGGAGTGGACACAGCAGAGGGCCCTCGATTCGGGGGTGCTCGCCGAGCAGTTCGATCCCTACACCGGCGATCCGTTCTCCGTCAGCCCGCTCACCTGGTCTCACGCCACCGTCATGACCACGTTGATAAAGTACCTGCTGAAACACGCGGAGCTGACCGGAAACCGATCGGGACTCATCGCGGAACTGGCCAAGCGCCATCAGAGCAATTTCTCGTGAGCTTTTCGCATCGGGCCTATGCATCCGCGGCGCGCATCCGCCCGCTTTCGTCGTTCTGATCGCTGGATCCAGCGATGCCCGGCGGCCCATCTGACCTGACCATCTCATCATCTGACCATCTCATCATCTGACCATCTCATCATCTGATCATGTCCAGACTTCGTTACGACACCGCCGGTGAATCACACGGCCCGATGCTGACGGTCCTCGTCAACGGCGTTCCCGCCGGCCTCGAGATCGATACCGACTTCATCAACGCGGAACTTCGCCGTCGCCAGGGCGGGTACGGCCGGGGCGGACGGCAGCGTATCGAAACCGATGCCGTCACCTTCACCGCCGGCGTGCGGCGCGGGGTGGGCACCGGCGCGCCGATCGTCATGCAGATTCCCAACCGGGATTCGCGGCTGGACGATCTCGAACGCACCCCGCCGGTTCACCGGCCGCGCCCGGGCCACGCGGACCTCGCCGGTTCGGTCAAATGGCTCACCACCGACTGCCGGGAGACGCTCGAACGCGCCAGCGCCCGCGAGACCGCCGCCCGCACCGCCGCCGGCGCCCTCGCCCGCTGTCTGCTGCGGGAATTCGACGTCGAAGCGTTCGGGTTCGTGCGCGGCATGCTCGATGCCGTCACCGATGTCGAACCGGCGCCCGGAAACCTCGACACCCTGTTCCGGGCTCGAGACGCATCGGACGTCTACTGCCCCGATGCACGCGTCAGCGCGCAGATGATCGAGATCATTCGCCGGGCCAAAGTGGATAAGGACACCGTCGGCGGGCTGGCGGAAGTACACGTCTTCGGCTGTCCGATCGGCCTCGGCTCGTGCGTGAACTGGACGGAAAAACTCGACGCCCGGCTCGCCGGGGCGGTCATGGGTATTCAGGCGTTCAAATCCGTCGAGATCGGCCTCGGGAAGGACTGCGCCGTTCGGACCGGTTCCCAGGTGCACGATCCGATTCTCTACGACGCATCGCAGCAAGAGACGGCATCGCTCGGATTTGTCCGGCCGAGCAACAACGCCGGCGGTCTCGAGGGCGGCATGACCAACGGCATGCCCGTGGTCGTGCGCGGCACGATGAAACCGATCTCCACCCTCTTGCGCGGGATGCCGAGCGTTGATCTGAACACCCGGCAGCCCGAACACAGCGCCTACGAGCGTTCGGATGTCTGCGCGCTCTCCGCCGCCAGCGTCGTCATGGAAAACGTCGTCGCCTTCGAGATCGCGCGGGCTTTCCTGGAGAAATTCGGCGGGGATTCCATGCACGAAGTGCAGGCCAACTATGAATCCTTCATGGACATGGCCCGCCGCCTGCCGCTTGAGCCGCCCATGCGGGACATGCGGGAGTCGCCGATGGAATCCGATCAGTCCGAAGCGTGAGCCGGTCGCGGTCCTTCGGGCGGCGAGGGATCGGGCGTGCCGGAAGGTGCCCGCGGCTCCGTTGACGGTTCCGGAGCGCCCAAACCCAAGGCGCACCGAAGCTCCCAGGCGATCCACTGCAACTCATCCGCATCTCGCCCGACAAAGAGCGTGAGGCACTCGTTCCTGTCGTGATGCACGTTGAGTTCGAGGATGGGCTTGTCGTCCAGTTCCATGGTGCCGTGTTCGCACTTGATCGCGCGAATGTCGGCGCGTTGCAGTTCGTGCAGCGTGGTTCCGAACCGCGAGCCGCGCGAGATGAGCAGTGTGTCATCCACCACATCGAGATAGGTCTCGCGTTCCAGGATTCGCGCGATGCACCAGGTTCCCCACGAGATCGCGGCCGGCACGGCGCTCAACAGAAGAACCATGCCGAAGACATTGTTGAGGGCCCAGCCGAAGATCAGACTGGTCACGAACACGCCGATCGCGCCCGCGACCAGCGCGTTGAGAATCATCACGCCGATCGACGCACGTCCGCGCCGAAACAGCCGCATGGGCGGCACGATGATCGTGATGCCGTCCGCGGTCTCCTCCAGGGCGACTTCCGTCAGGGCGGGGCGGTCGACCGCTTTCTCCGGCCCATCCGCTGCCTCGGCGCGGTACCCCTCGATCGTGATCGGCACCGGGCGGCCGGATGCATCATGTTCCGTGAGAAAGTCCGCCAGGGCTTCCGCCGCATCCTTCAGCCGGACGTGGGGAAACCACCGCGCCAGCGTGACGGTCGAGCCGTCCGCAAACCGCGCTTCCAGTCGATCGGTGTTGCTCGTCACCGCCCGCACGGCCGCGGCGGCTTCCGCATCCTCGAAATCATTGCACACGGTCAAACGCTTGGGCAGGGCATCCAGCGACGCCCGGCCGCGTCGGAAGAATGCCGCCGTTTCGGCCGTCAGAATGGTGGATCCTCGCACCTCGATCCGGACCCGACCGAAGAGGGAGAAGATCCCGCTGCGCATCATGAACAGACCGAGGGTAAAACCGATGACCGCGGCGACCGCGAGCATCACGATGGCGGGCGGGTAGCCGCCGGTGACGGCATGCGCCGATGTCGCCAGGGCGACGCAGCCGGCGGCGATGATCCCGCCGATCAGCACGAAGAGCGCTGAGAAAATCCGGTCGGCGGCGCGGCGTTCACGCCCCAGGACGATTTCGATGCCGTTGGGCTCCCGTCGTACGCGCACGCCCGGCACGGCCCGGACCTGTTCGCCGAACTCGATCGCTTCAACATCCGGCATGTCGTGGCTTCCGCATCATCCCATGATTCATATGGCCGCTGAAGCGGAATCGCAAGCCATCAGTAATTCGGAGTCGGGGCGCGGAACCTGGACAAGTCCACACTTTGGAACCAATCGACGGTCCTGGCCAGCCCGTCCCGGAGTTTGACCTTCGGTTCCCAGTCCAGTTTTTGCCGCGCCAGCGTGATCTCCGGCTGCCGTTGGGTGGGATCATCCTCGGGCAACGGCCGGGCCCGGATAATCTTCGATCCGGAGCCGGTCAGATCGATCACCTGTTCGGCGAGTTCCCGGATCGTGAACTCATCCGGATTACCGAGATTCACCGGACCGACGAAGTCATCGCCGGCGCTCATCATGCGCAACAGACCGTCCACAAGATCATCCACGTAGCAGAACGAACGCGACTGTGATCCGTCGCCGTACAGCGTAATGTCTTCACCGCCCAACGCCTGGCGGATGAAATTACTCACGACCCGGCCGTCGTAGGGATGCATACGCGGGCCGTACGTGTTGAAGATGCGCACGAGGCGAATATTGACGTTGTTCTGCCGGTAGTAATCGAACATGAGCGTTTCCGCGGCCCGCTTGCCTTCGTCGTAGCACGCGCGGGGGCCGATCGGATTGACATTGCCGCGATAGCTCTCCGGCTGGGGATGAACATCCGGATCGCCGTACACCTCGCTGGTCGACGCGTGCAGAATCTTCGCGCGCACCCGTTTCGCCAAACCGAGCATATTGATCGCGCCCATCACGCTGGTCTTGATCGTCTTGATCGGGTTGTACTGATAGTGCCCCGGTGCGGCCGGGCAGGCGAGATTGAATATCTCATCGACTTCGAGCCAGAGCGGATGGGTCACATCGTGGCGAATCAGTTCGAAATTATGGCAATCAAGCAAATGATCAATATTGGATTTCTGGCTCGTAAAGAAATTATCCACGCACACGACGTCCTGGCCCGAGGCGACCAGGCGATCGCAGAGATGTGAGCCGAGAAAGCCGGCCCCGCCGGTCACGAGAATGCGCTTGATCATGTTCCTGCCTCTGGATGCGGCCCATGCCGCGAAATACGGTGAGTGACACGAGGTGCGGATTGTACGCGATCATCCGTCTCCTGCGCGTCCGCCGCTCGACAGACGGTCCGGAGAAAGCCATGATTGCAACATGACCGATGATCGCCCATATGACGCATCCAAGCACCCCGAACGATTCATCATCGGCGCGATGACCGGCACCAGTCTCGATGGAATCGATCTCGCGTTCGTGCGCACCACGGGTGAAGGACTCGCGCTGAAAGTTGAACTTGTTCAGCACCTCAGCGCAGCGCTCGGCGATCTCGCGGCACCGTTGCGGGCCCTCGCGCAGCGACAGCCCGCGACGGCAGGGGCGATCGCGGATCTTGCCCTTCGTTTCGGCGAACGCCACGCACAACTGATTCGTGAACTGATCACCCGGGCCGGCCGTCGTCCCGACCTGATCGTGCTGCACGGCCAGACCGTCTTTCACCGGCCGCCGGTCTCGTGGCAGGTGATCAATCCCGGGCCAATCGCCGCAGAGAGTAATTGCCCGCTCGTGTTCGACCTTCGCCAGGCCGATCTCGCTGCCGGAGGACAGGGGGCTCCCATCACACCACTGGCGGATTGGGTGCTCTTCCGCAGCAAAGAGCACCGGCGTGCAATCGTCAACCTCGGCGGATTCTGCAACGTCACGCAGCTTCCCGCGGCCGCGAGCACCGCGTCGATTCGTGATATCCGGGCGCACGATCTCTGCGTCTGCAATCAGCTATTGGATGCAATCTCGCAACGTGCGTTTGACTCACCGTATGATCCCGACGGTCAGAATGCCGCTTCGGGCCGAACGATCTCCGCGTTGGTTGACGACCTGCACGCGCAGCTCAAGGCGCAGACAACCGGCGGTCGATCACTCGGCACGGGCGATGAACTTTCCTCGTGGCTCGACTCCATCGAAGGCGATGTCGCCGGCGGCGATCTGGCGGCGAGCACCGCCCACGCGATCGGCAGGACCATCGCCGAAGCAATCCGCGATCAAACGGACGAAATCATTCTTGCCGGCGGCGGTACGCGACACCGCCCGCTGGTGCGGGCGATCAGGGATCATGCTTCGATGCACGTGACGACCACGGAGACCTTCGGTATCCCGGTGTCAACTCGCGAAGCGGCCGCCATGGCGGTCCTCGGTGCACTCTGCGCCGATGGCGTCCCGATCACCCTGCCGCAGGTGACCGGTTGCCGCGCGCCCGCCCCCGTCGCCGGGGTGTGGGCGCACCCCCGCGCGAGACCGGGGTGAACTGCGGAATCAGCGGTCGCCGCCGAAGAGGCCCCCACCTTCACGCAGACGGTCGCCGAGACCGCCCGGCAACTGATCCTTGATGTCGTCGAGTTTCTCACCGATCGACTCATCGAGGCGGCCTTCGAGTTCGCCGACCAGCCGGGCCGCGCCGGCATCCACCAGACCGCGCACCAGCATCTCATCGTCAATCGTGATCAGGGGCTGATCGATCGGGCCGCGCACGCCGATCGGCAGTTCAAACGAGTCGACGCGTTCCTCCCGTCCGCCCACCGCAAGGGTCGCATCTTTAATCAGCGCGCGGAGCGGCAGGTTGATCCAACCCGCGCCCTCCTCGCCGTAGGTCCCGTCCGCGCTGAGGTCGATCGTTCCGCCCCGCAGCGGCGCGCGGCCGGCAAAGGCGATTCGATCTGATGGCACCCCCTTCAGATGAAACCGGATCACGCTCGACGCGGCCGGATCGACCAGATGGTCGAGTGACAGCAGCGCGAAAAAGCGATCCCGGCTCGATTCGATCCGCACGCTTGCCGGTTCTTCGGACAGGTGCGGATGGGTGGAAAGATTTCGACCGCGCAGCGTGACCGTTTCGTCTTCCAACTGTGCGCTGCGCATGTTCTCCGCGTCGAGCCGGTAGACGATGAACGTCGGCGTGTCGTCGATCAGATGATTCGCGCGCACCCAGGCGTAGCCGGACTCGCGAATCTGACGGTCGAGGCGATCGCGCAGCGTTTCGCGCTTCTTTTCCGGATCGTCCTCAACCGCTTCCTCCGGGCCGGAGATCCGTTCGATCCAGCGGCGCGCCTGCGCGAGCCGTTCCTTCCATTGCTCGGCCTCTTCGAGATAATCCTGAATCGTTCTCTCTTCGGGCTTGCGGAGGTCCGGATCTTCCGGGGCCGGCCGGGGCGGGCGGCCGACGATTCGGCCCGGGACGCGGCGCGTCTCGCCGGTTCCGGCGTCCATCAGAACCACATCATCCAGGGCGAGACGTTTCCGCAGCAGATCACGCCCGCTGATGGCCGCTTCGATGCGCTCGGCGCGGAGCAGATCCCGCGAAAGGTCGTTCGCATCCGCCATCGCGAAGCCGGAGATCGTCAAACGACTCTCCCGGAAGCTCAGCTCGGCCGAG
>SKZB01000437.1 GCA_007127615.1 Phycisphaerales bacterium
CTGGTCGTGCGCTGGCACGACACGCCCGGCCTGCACGAGACGAACGACAGAATCGAAGCGCGGGCGATCGCGCTGTCGAAGCGACTGATGCAGGAGGCGGATCTGTTGATCGCGATGACCGATGCGGATCACGACTGGCCGGCATTGCCGCGAAGCGCCGACCTGCGCATCGCCAACAAGGCGGATCTCCATCGGCGGAAGGATGCGGATCTTCTGCTTGCCGCCGCCACCGGCGAGGGCATGGCGGAACTGGTCGGGCGGATTCGCGATCTGCTGGTTCATCCCGGCGACGAAGCCGCGGCGCTCCGGCGGCCCTGGCACTTCGAGAATGCGATCACCGGCGCAGCCGCACCGTCATCTTCCCCCCGGCCACCAGCATGAATCGCACGGTTCATGCCGTGATCCATCGTCCTTTCGATCCCCCGGCGGGGCGTGGTATAATGCCCCGTTCGTCATCCGAAACCGAAAAAACGAAACCCGAATTGAGGAGATCCATGCTTCGAGTTCGCCCCTTTGCCGCCCTGCACCCGTCCGCTAACAAAGCCCCGCGCATCGCGTCCGTGCCGTACGACGTCATCGACACGAGCGAAGCCCGCGAGCTGGCCGAGGGAAACCCCATCAGCTTTCTGCACGTGATTCGTTCCGAGATCGATCTGCCGGAAGAGACGAATCCCTATGACGATGCGGTCTACACCAGGGCGAAGTCGACACTTGATGAATGGATCGAAAACGGCACGCTGATCCGCGAAGAGAAACCGGTGATGTACCTCTACCGGCAGGTGATGGACCACAAGTCGCAGGTCGGTCTGGTCTGCTGCTGCCACATCGATGATTACGCGAACGATGTCATCCGGAAGCACGAGAAGACGCGGCAGGATAAGGAAGATGACCGCACGCGCCACGTGCTCGAGATGAACGCCAACGCCGAGCCGGTCTTTCTGACCTACCGCGCCCACGATGCCGTGACGGCGCAGATGAAGGAAGATATCGGCGGCCGGCCTCTGTATCACTTCAACGCGCCGGACGGCGTGACGCATACGGTCTGGCGGGTTGAGAATCCTGAAACGTACAGGGAAGCGTTCAAGCAGATCGAGGCGGCGTACATCGCCGACGGTCACCACCGATCCGCCAGCGCCGCCCGCGCCGGCGCCGAGCGACGAAAAGCCAATCCCGGTCATACGGGCGAGGAAGAGTACAACTGGTTCATGGCGGTCCTCTTTCCGCACGACGAACTGAACATCCTGCCTTACAACCGCGTGGTGAAGGACCTCAACGGTCTCGCGCCGCAAGAGTTTCTCGACAAACTCGAATCGCTCGGCACGCTGAAGCGCGAGGTCAGCCGGAAGGAGCCGGGCGAAACCGGCTCGGTCTGCATCTATCTTGACGGGAAATGGCACGCGTTTTCGTTCGATCCCGATTCGATCGACCGGAAGGATCCGATCAACTCGCTGGACGTGGCGCTGCTGCAGGACCGGGTGCTCGCGCCGCTCCTCGGGGTCGGTGACCCGCGCACCGACAAGCGGATCGATTTCGTCGGCGGCATTCGCGGGACGGGTGAACTGGAAGAGCGCGTCAACGCCGGTCGGGCCGCGATTGCGTTCTCGATGTATCCGACGACGATCGAGCAGTTGCTGGCCGTCTCCGATGCCGGGTTGGTCATGCCGCCGAAATCGACCTGGTTCGAGCCGAAACTGCGGAGCGGGTTGTTCGTCCACACCCTCGATGAGGCGCCGGTGCCGAGCGGTGCGGCCAATTCGTGACGCTGGAGAGTCGTCGAACCTACTACGATCACGAGCCGGCCTACCGGCGCATCATGAAGCGGGACGGCCGCGGCTGGGACGACCTCCACGAACGGAAGAGATCATCCGACTCGTACCTTTCGCTGGAGAGGTTTCTCGATTCGCGGTGGTTCAGCTCGATGCCCGGACCGGTGCGCGCGCTGGATCTCGGCTGCGGGGGTGGACAGGCCACGATCCGACTCGCGCAGCGTGGCTGTCAGGTCTGCGGTATTGACTTCTCCGAAACGGCCATTGAACTCGCCCGGCGGAACATCTCCAGCGCCGGTGTGAGGGCGCACGTCATCGTGGGCGATGTGTTGAGGCTCGAATCGTTTGCAGACGATGAATTTGATCTGATTGTTGACAATCATCTGCTGCACTGCATCATCGCGCCCACGGATCGCTTCGAGCTCATCGGGAGTCTGCGCCGCGTCCTTCGGCCGGGCGGGCGGTTGTTCTCCGAGACCATGACGGCCGAGGGCGTCCTCGATATGGATGCGTTTGAGATTGATCCGGCAACGCGCGTGAATCGAAATCACACCCGATTCTGGACCACGCGGGCAGAATTCAACGCGCTGTTGCATTCAGTGGACTTCGCCATTCTCGATCAATTTTCGCGCGTTCAGAACGAAGTTCCCGCGCCGGGTGAACTGATGGTGAGTATTGCCGAGCGGGGCCTCCGGCAGGACTGACGTCGGGGGACGAACCGGATACCATAGGACCATGACGATGACCCCGACGACCACGGCCGGTACGAACCAGACCTCGGCCCGCCCGATCGATGTGAATGCGGCCGAGCACGACCCTCAGGAAACCACCATGCGCGTTCTGATCGCGGACAAGTTTGAAGCGGCCGGAATCGAAGCGATGGCCCGGCTCGGGTGTCAGGTAGAGCTGCAACCCGAGCTCACCGCCGACACGCTTGGCGCGGCGATCGCCGGGCATGATCCCGACGTCCTGATCGTGCGCTCGACCCGGGTCAATGAAGCGGCCATCGAGTCCGGCAAGGCGCTCTCGCTGATCATCCGCGCCGGCGCCGGGTACGACACGATCGACGTGGCGGCGGCCTCGGCCCGCGGCGTGTTCGTGGCCAACTGTCCCGGCAAGAACTCGATCGCCGTGGCGGAACTCGTCTGGGGTCTGATCCTCGCCTGCGACCGGCGCATTCCCGATCAGACCGCGGAGCTGCGGGCCGGCACGTGGAACAAGAAGGAATACGCCAAAGCGCGGGGACTCTACGGGAAGACGCTCGGCATTCTCGGGCTCGGTCAGATCGGTCTGGAAGTCGCGGCGCGAGGCCGGGCCTTCGGCATGAGGGTGGTCGCATGGTCGCGCCGTCTGACCCAGGAGAAGGCCGATGCGCTCGGCGTCGGGTTCATGAGCCATCCGATCAACCTCGCCAAGGTCTCGGATGTGATCTCCGTGAACGTTGCCGCCACCGGGGAGACGGCCAACCTGATCGATGAATCATTCTGCAGTGCGATGCAGTCCGGGGCGTACCTCATCAACACGAGTCGTGGGAGTGTGGTCGATGAAACGGCGCTGACGAAGGCGATTCGCGAGAAGGGCATCCGCGCCGGACTCGATGTCTTTGCCGATGAACCGGGCGGCGGCACGGGGGAGTTCAAGAGCCCGATCGTCGGTGAGCCCGGGGTCTACGGCACCCACCATGTCGGGGCTTCCACCGATCAGGCGCAGCTGGCGATTGCGGAGGAGGCGGTTCGCATTCTTGAAGAGTACAGTTCAACCGGCGAGGTGCCGAACTGTGTGAACCGCGCCGCCACGACCGCCGCGACGATTCTGCTGACGGTCCGGCATCTGAACAAGCCGGGCGTGCTCGCGCACGTCTTCTACACCCTCGGCCAGGCGGGGATCAACGTCGAAGAGATGGAGAACATCATCTACGACGAAGCGAAGGCCGCGTGCGCCCGGATTCAACTGGACGACATGCCCGGCGAAGAGCATCTGAAGACGATCGGCGCCAACGAGCACGTCCTGAGCGTGACCCTGGCGAAGATTCGCAAGTGAACGCGAAGCTTTTCGGCGGCCCATGATCCGGCGAAAGATAATTTTCTGAAATCTGAAATCTGAAATCTGAAATCTGAAATCTGAAATCTGAAATCTGAAATCTGAAATCTGAAATTTGAAATTTGAAATTTGAAATCTCCGATCTCAGATTCGACACGAACCC
>SKZB01000024.1 GCA_007127615.1 Phycisphaerales bacterium
CTGCGCGGTCGAGGTCAACGGCAAACTGGTGCCGAAACGTGAACACGCCTCACACCGGCTCCATTCGAACGACACGCTCGAGATCGTCACCCTCGTCGGCGGCGGGTGATCGGCGGACGCACCGCGAGGAAGCGCATCCCGCCACCGCGCGGTTCCCTTGCCGAAGCCGCATCGGCCCGATCGGAACCCCGCTAGAATGTCATCATGAGCACCGATCAACTGGAATCCATCTACGAACCGATCCAACTCGGCCCGATCACGCTGCAGAACCGCCTGATCGTCGGGACCGGGAAGTACGAGAACTATGAGTTCATGCAGGAGGCGCTGGATGTCTCCGGCGCCGAAGTGATCACCGTGGCGGTCCGCCGGGAGCGGCTGATCGACGCGGACGGTCGCTCAATGCTCGATTTTCTTGATACGGATCGGTACACGATTCTGCCGAACACCGCCGGATGCTTCAGCGCGGACGATGCCATCCGGGTCAGCCGTCTCGGTCGGGAGATTCTCGAGCAGATGAACAACCCCGGGCAGTCGTGGGTGAAGCTCGAAGTGCTGGGAGACAAAAAGACGCTGCTGCCCGATCCGGTCGGCACCCTCGAAGCCTGCCGGGAACTCGTTGCGGACGGGTTTACGGTGATGTGTTATACGAGTGACGATCCGATCATGGCGACACGCCTGCGCGATGCCGGCGCCACCAGCGTGATGCCGGCGGGCAGCCCGATCGGTTCCGGACGCGGAATCGCCAACCCGAGCGCGATCGCGATCATTCTTCAGCTTCTGAAGGATCCCGAGCACGGCGGCGATCCGAACTATCCGGTCATCGTCGATGCCGGCGTGGGAACGCCGAGTGACGTGACGCTGGCGATGGAACTCGGTGCGGATGGTGTACTATTGAATACGGGCATCGCCCATGCGAAGCAGCCGGTCCGAATGGCGCGGGCCATGCGTGCGGCCTGCGAAGCAGGATACCTCGGTTTCCGGGCCGGACGCATTCGCAAACGGTTGTACGCCACCGCCAGCAGTCCGTGGGAAGGCACGATCAGTACCATTCCCGGTGAGTGAGTCCGGACGAGTGAGCGCCGCGCGCTGTCGCGGCCCAATGAGTTCGTCCCGGATGATCTAATCGGGCCAGTTCGTTGATTTCGACGAAGGACCGCTGAGGGGGGGTGACTCATCGCTGCCCCGGCCCGACTCCCGGCCTGATCAGGGGCCCGATCAGGGGCGCGGCGGTGGACCAGTTCGGTGGACAAAATCCGAAGAGTTCAATCGCCTTCAAGAATCGACCAGATCTGGTTGTACTTATCGTCGACCGGCTCGACCTCGACATCGCCCGAGCTGTCATTGGCCGGGAGGATATCAATCAGACCGGCCAACTCCGAGCGCCATCGGACGGATCCGTCACCGTACGCCGCGTTCGTGCCGAACCGGTGATTCACGTCGCCTGCGGTGCGTAATCCGTCGGTGGCAATGATGAGCGAGGCGGGGCGGAACATGAAGCGCCGCATCCCGGTCTCCCAGTCCCGGTCGCCGGAATAGTGATAATTCGTATAGATCAGGGTGTCCCCCTCGGAAAACCAGTCCTGCGCGTAGCGTGATATCGGATGTTCGCCGGTGTGGCTGGGACAGTAGAAGCACTCGTGCGAACCGCAGTACTGCAGATGATAGAGGATGCCGAACCCGTCCCATGATCCTTCATGGGAAGATCGGGGCATCCTCGCTGCCATCAATTCATGGGGCTCCCAGATACCATCACCCGGACTCAGATTGGCCGTCGGCGGCAACTGATCGTAATGGTCGTGGGAATACATGCTCATCGCAATCGAAATCTGCCGAAGATTCGTCGCGCAAACCACCTTATGGACGTTCTCACGCAGATGGTTGAGGGCCGGCATGAGGAGTGACGTGAGGATGGTCACCACCGCCAGCACGATGATCAACTCGATCAGACTGAAACCGCGTCGACGGCGCGCAGGATTTCCGGCCGCGAGATCGCGACTTCGAATGCCTGCATATGGGCGGATCTGCTGCGCCACGGGCCACCACTTTCCTCGACTCGACCCATCACCCGGCTGAGGGGTAAAGCATTCCAATTCCTCCACTCCAACCGGACCTTCATCGTTCCCATGAGAAGTCTATACGATAATCACGGAATGCCGCAAAAAAATTCTCGGAATCGACAAATCCGCGTTACCCTTCCAGAAGCCCTCTCTTACCCATACGCCGCTCTGTCTTCGAGCGGGTCTGCGAGATGACTAAAATATCGGCATTGATGGAACTGATCCGACCACGCCTGCGGATATCGACGTGACGAACGATGAAAACCCCAAAATGAGCCAGCAGGACTGGATGCTGATGCATCGAGTCGCCTCCGGAGACGAGGATGCGGTCGAAGAACTGTACGACCGTTTCGGGGCACTGGTCTTCAAGGTCTCCCGACAGCTGATGCCCACCCGGGCGGAAGCCGAGGATGCGGTTCAGGAGATCTTCGTCCGTCTCTGGCAAACCGCCGACCGTTACGATCCGCGTCGGGCCAAACTGGTGACCTGGGTCATGCTGATCGCCCGACGTCACCTGATTGATCGGATGCGGCGGAGTGCGGTTCGCCCCGCCCCCGCGACACTGGAAGGCGACCCCTCCGGATCCACGACCGACCGGAGTCCCGACAATCCCCCGCAGGACGCAGAGCGAAACGCGGAGCTTCTCAGCCGCATCGCTGAGTTACCGGAACTGCAGCGGACCGTGATCGAACGGGCCTATCTGCAGGGGTTCACCCTCCGGGAGATCAGCGAACAACTCGATGCCCCGCTCGGCACCGTCAAGTCCGCCCTCAGCCGCGGCTTGAACCGACTTCGGGAGCGGGCGAAGAAAGACTGGGCCGGATAACACACCGGCCGGAACAAGGATCAGAAGACCGCCCTCCAATCGGTTTTTTCTGCAACAGCCCGGACCAGATTGCGAAGATGAAAGTACCGGAGATTCAACGAAATGACGTCCCCCACCGCCATGACACGAGATGAGCTTCTGGAGTTCGCTGCCCTGGACTCCTACGGATTGCTGGATGAGTACGAGGCAGCGCTCTATTCCCGCGCTTTTCACCAGGCGACCCCCTCGCTTCAGAAAGACGTGCTTGAGCTGCAGGCGCAGATCGCCACGGACGAGACGCTGCTGCCGAAGGAAACGCCCGGCGAAGAACTTCGCACCCGCGTCCTCCGGGCCGTCAATCTGGCGATCGAACAGGACACTCCGACGCCACTGGCGTCCATCGGACGTGACGTCGCCGCACGAAACAATGCGAGCGGTGGTCAAGCGGTCCATGCCGACGATTCAGCAGGTTCCTTCGCCCGGTTCCTCAGCGCCAACTTTTTCTGGCGGGCAGCGACATTCCTGCTCGCCGGCGTGGTGATCGCCATGGCCTACGTTCTGACCGATGCGGCCGGCCAGCATAACCGGCTGACCATGGCGGCGATTCAGAGTGATGTCGAACAGGTCGAACAACTGGTCGGCCCCACCCTTCGTTCGTATCTGGCCGATCCGGCCACACAGCGGGTCGTCTTCACCAGCGAGAATCCCGACACCGCCACTTGGGCCACGCTCATGGTTCTGGAGGGCGAGCGGAAAGCGCTGCTGATCGCAGAGGGATTATCGCCCCGCGATGATGATCGCCCCTATACGCTCCAGGTTCGTGATCGTGAAGGTCGTGTCCACCAGGTCGCATCGATTGACGGACGGTCGCAATTGCTCGGCACGCGTGTCGAAGTCGATCTGCTCGCCTACGGGGCCGATGCAAGGTGGGAAATCACCTCGCCCGACGGGGTGATCATGACCGGAACGATGATCTGATACCTTCCTCCGCTATTCCAACGACTCGATCGCACGGGCCCATTGTTCCTCAATGGGCTCAAGTTCGTTTTGGAGTTGCTGCCGCTCCTGCTGCAGCTTGCGCATGCGCTCACCATCCCGGTA
>SKZB01000428.1 GCA_007127615.1 Phycisphaerales bacterium
CGCCGCCGCCGGAGCGTGACCACCCGGCTCAGCCGCCGCCGGGGTGAAAAGTCCTGCGACCGGATCCGAATCAGAATCAGAGATCGGCTTTTGGCCGCATGGGCGGCAACTTCTTGAGACCCCGAATCGACTGGAGTGGTTTCATGTCCCCACCGTTTTCCGATCAGATGGACTCGATTGAAGCGGCAACGGAGATGATCCCGTTCCAACGCGTCGTTCCGAGACTCGATTCCCTCGTGAGCGGGCTGCTCATCGGGATCCTCCTTGGCTCCTGCGTGCTGATCGCGGGGCTCGCTCATCTGGGCGGATCAGATCCGGTCCGGGCGACCGGAATGGGACTCGGGCTCGCCGCACTTCTCGTTCTCATGATGTTCGCGGTTGTGCGCATGATGTGGACGCCGCAAGCCCGTCGATTTCCGGCTCAGCCGATCCTGAGTGGTGCGGTGGCCCGATCCGGCCACTCGCTTGCCTTCGGCGCGCTCTGCCGATTCAACGGCTGCATCACCGCGGTGGCTGACGCCCGGCATCTGCATCTCGTGCCGGTGGCGATTTTCCGGTGGTTCGGGGCGAGGCGGATGAGTCTGCCGTGGACCGCGATCAGCGATGTCCGCCCCTTCCTGATTTCGTCGTACGCCCGCGCGGAGGTGGCGGGAACCGACATCATCGCGCCGGCGTGGTGTCTCGGGCTGGCCTCGGCCGCCCCCGGTACAGACTCACCGATCGACACGCCCTGAGCACGCATCGCCCCCGGTCGTGAAGAAAACGCAATCGCTGGGACGTCCGGAAAGACACATTGAAGGACTTGCATCCTGCGGGGGGCTGGAGACAATGTCGCATTGACAATCGACAATGGACCGCAAGACGGGCGTGGGCTCCTTGTGGGGGCCACCGGGGCCCGTTGGCCAGGCGGGCAGATTCCTGCTGCGGAAAGGACCTGCTGCGGAAAGGAGAGGTGCCTCGGATGAAGCGCTACCGGAACTGGCGTCACGGCGCGGAGCAACTCGCCGATGCGCTTGCGTATCTGGGCGAGCGTGATGAGAAGCCGATCATCCTCGGTCTGGTCAACGGCGGGGTGGCCATCGCGGATGTGATTGCCCGACGATTGAACGCGCCGCTGGACGTCCTGCTGATCGAACGTCTGCACGCCCCGGGTTCTCCGGAACACGTCGTCGGCGCCGTCGACGAGCACGGGCGCATCTCCATGATTCAGTCGAGTGCGCGCTGGCATCACCTGACGAGCAAGCAAATGATCGAGCCGGCGCGGGAGGTCTACCGCGATCTGCAGCGGCGGCGCGGGCCGATTCGCGCGATCCTGCCCGAACTCGACCTGGAAGACCGGACGGTCATCATTGTCAGTCAGGGCATTCTGTCCGGGGCAAAGATGCTCGGCGCCATTTCGGCGGTTCGTGATCGCGGCGCGCGGAAGATCGTTGCGGCAGCGCCCGCCGGTCACGGAAAATCAATGTGGCAACTGCATGATGTCGCGGATGAAGTGGTGATTCCGCATCAGCCGCCCAACGTGACCCTGGTCCGTGAGTTCTACGAGGAATTCACCGAGATGACCGACGGACCGGTGGTCGCATTGATCGAACGGTGGCTGGAGTCCCGGCAGGAGACGCGCGAGGGCATGTCCACCCTGCTGCTGAAGTTTCAAAGTACCGCCGGCCACATGCTCCACTGCGAAGTCGATCTGCCACCGGGTCTGAACCGCGGCAGCGGGCCATCGCCCGCCGTCGCCTTTGCCCACGGGTTCGAGAGTGACGCCCGGAGCCAGCGGTCGGTTCCGATCAGCAAGCGGCTTGCGAAACGCGGCATCATCGGCGTTCGGTTTGACTTCACCGGCCACGGTCGATCCGAGGGGACCATCGAGGACGCTTCCGACCAGCAAATGCTGGAAGATGTCCACACGATCTTCCAGAACATCACGCAACTGTACGAGGTTGATCCCCAACGGCTGGGGCTGAACGGCTCGGGCACCGGCGGCATGATCGCGCTCTACTACGCGGCGAACCAGCCGCTGATCAAGGCGCTGGTGATCCGCGGTCCGGTCTGCGGCCGGGAGATCGACGCCGCCCGCAAGGTCACCGCTCCGACCCTGTTGATTCACGCCGAGCGCGACACCGCGCTGGAAGATCCGATCAGCGTATTGGATCAGGAGATGCGCGCAACGCACGAGCTGCTGCGGGTCCCCAACTCGAACCGAATGTTCGACGATCCGGTCAGCCGGGAATTGATGATCAGCGCATCGGCCGACTGGTTCGTCGACCATCTGCGTACGCCGACCACGATGCCGGAGCGCCCCGTCGAGCCCGCCGAGCAACCGTCCCGCACCACGCAGCCCGGCTCCTCATCCACACCGGCTCAGTGAATCGATGCGTGCCGCCGACGCGGCGGGATTTCATCCGCCGAAAGTGGCGGCGAAGATCTCTTCGTGGATGTGCAGCGCCGTGTCATCAAAGAGCACAAAGCGGATCAACTCGACCGACGACATGCGCGGGAGGGCCTCAAACACAGCGTCCGCGGCGACGAGCGCTGCCTGCGGCATCGGATAACCGAACGCACCGGTTGAAATCGCGGGAAACGCAATCGACCGAATATCCTTCTCGTTCGCCAGACGAAGCGCACTTCGATAACAGTTCGTGAGCAGTTCCGATTCGGGCCGATCCCGCCCGTACACCGGCCCCAGACAGTGAATCACGAAACGGTTGGGCAGGTCGTGCGCATCGGTGATCACCGCTTCGCCCGGATTGATCGGCGCAAGCGGTTCGCATGCCTCGGCCAGCCCGGGACCGGCGGCGGCATGAATCGCCCCCGCCACCCCACTGCCGGGCATGAGTTCCGCATTGGCGGCGTTCACGATCGCATCGAGGTCCCGTTGATTCGTGATGTCGCCCCTGGTGCACTCCACACGGACGCCGTGCGCTTCAAACTGCCACATGCTGGATTTCCTTTGTACCCTGGCGCGGCCGGTTCGCCGCGACCTGACTGGCTGCACGCGCGAACTTCAGAACCGTTTGTGAACCGGCCGCTCGGCGGGCGGTTTCACGCCCAGAATGGCCCGCATCAGTTCCAGATCGTCGCGCGTCGTGACCTTGAGATTTCGCCGCTCACCCGGAACGAGGTGCACCGGTTCGCCGAGCCGTTCCACGAGCATCGCATCGTCGGTCGCGCCGTCGAGACCGGACTGTTCGTACGCCCGTCGAAGCAGCGACGCCTCGAACACCTGCGGCGTCTGCACTTCGAACAATCCCGCCCGGTCGACGGTCTCCAGAACCGGCCGCACTTCGATACGGATCCGTCCGGCATCGCCGAGAATCGCATCCGCGAGCACATCATCATCCGCGTCGCCGATCGACTCGACCTCGCCGCCGCGTTTGACCGTGCCGGCAATCGGAACGGCGGGGACGACCGCGGACAGGGACTTCGCCGCCGTGAAGATACGCGAGAGTAGATCATCGCTGACCCCGGGCCGGGCGGCATCGTGAACGGCGATGTGCGTGCAATCCTCATCCATCGCCGCCAGGGCGTTCCGCACGGTCTCCCAGCGTTCCGTCCGGCCGCCGTCAACGACCGTCGCGCCGTGAAAGCCGAGCGCCGCCGCAAACTTCTCGCGGAACGCACCGTCATCGTCGGGCGGGCCGGCGACGACAATCCGGACGACTTCCTCCCGCTTCGTCAACGCCTCCACCGTGCGCAGCAGAAGCGGCCGGCCTCCCAGATCCTGGGCGAGTTTGTCTCCCCCACCGAACCGCCTGCTCTGCCCGGCCGCGGGCAGAATGACACCGATACGCATGGGCCGACCTCCCTCATGAGTCAGGATGCCATGCTACCACCGAATGCACGATTGCGGAATCTGGCGCCGGCGCCGGAGAAAGCGCCAGGGCCGGAAAAAGGTCACGGACGCTCAATTGAGCGTCCGTGACCCGCGAAAAGGAACGGTTACCCCAC
>SKZB01000055.1 GCA_007127615.1 Phycisphaerales bacterium
TCGGGTATGCTGCCCAGTCGATGAGCCATTCGACCGATTCATTCCGCCCCCCCCACTCACCCCACTCCCGCCGCCCCCGCCAATACCGGCGGCTGAGTGCGACCCTGCTCACGGGTCTGGTTGGTCTGCTGCTCACCACCGGATGCGCGCGCCAGCAGTACTTTCCGGAACGGGCGGCCGATGCTTATCCGCACGAGCTGCATGCCGCGAGTTCAGTGGACATTCAGGTCTTCCGTGACGAAACGAACATCGAACTGGTCAATGCGACCGCGACCACGTACCGCGATTTCAAGCTCTGGATCAACCAGCGGTACGTCAAAGATGTCGATCGTCTCGCCGCCGGGGAGACGCGGCGGTTCTCGCTCTGGAGCTTTTACGATGAGCGGGGCGAGGTGATGAACGCCGGTGGGTTCTTCCGCATCTACGCGCCGGACCCGGTGCGGCTGGTGCAGATTCAGATCGATGACGAGTCGCCGCTGGTCGGTCTGGTCGCGATCCCCGCCGAACCGCTCGAAGAACGCGATCGCACCCGGTAAACCGCCCGCGCGGGGCAGTGTTCTGCGCCGTTTCGCCTTCCCGGGCTCCCGCCGGTACTTCTCTCACTTCGAAACGACGTCGCGCTGCGGCAATAATCCGGCCCGAGCAAGTACGCCGCGCAGGGCGAGATCATCCGATTCGCTGAACGCGCCGATCTCGCGCGAATCCAGATCGAGTACCGCCCACGCAGTTTCGGTCTCGTCGATCAGCGGGATGACAATCTCCGATCGATCGCGCGGATCGCAGGCGATGTAGTTCGGGCCGAGTTCCGCGACATCGCGCACGATCCGGGTTCGTTTCCGGACGAGCGCCTGGCCGCACACGCCGTGCAGACCGATCGGCGAACAGGCGGGCGCATCGCGCGATGGACCGAGTATCAGCCGCGTCTCCTCCGGTTCATCCGGCCGGTCGAGATAGAACCCGACCCACGAGACGCCCCGGGAGGCGAGATGCGTCCAGAGAAGATCGACCACGACCTGCATGCGCTCCGCGCGGGACGAAGTCGGGAGAGGTGGCAGCGCCGACGAGATGGCATCGTACTGACGGTGCATACTGCGCTCCGCCGCGCTCAGTCGGTGATCCCCGCGGGGCCGGTTCCGGTGACGAAAGGCGACCAGCGCCGCATGTCGCTGGCCAGTTCATTGAGATCCTCAATGCTCACGCTTCCATCAAGATGGGCAATCGGATAGGACGATAGCCCCCGGCGGACGATGGGCATGCCGAACCCTTCGATATTGAGCGCCGGCCCGTCGGCGGTGAGTTCCAGCGCACCTTCCTGATCCGCGGCGATGCGCCACTGCCGCTGATTCCAGATCGCATACGGATTGCTGTCGGGGCCGTTCGGCCCGAGGGCCGGTGCGCGCAGTTCGTGATGTCCCAGCGGGAACCCCCCGCCGCCATCCGACCCGACGTACGGGCCGCTTTCGTCATCCGGATCGAAATCGACCCGGCCGGAAGGTCCGAAGACGATCAGGGAAGAAGGGTTGCGAACTTGTGAAATGCGCGATGCGGCAATACGTACTTCGTCATCAATTCCGAGGGAAGGCCGAATATCGCTCTCGAAGTACGCGCTCCCACCGACGAAGATTGAATTGAGACCGAACGACGGGTTCGCGGCGGCGAGCAGGAACGCTTCTTCGAGCGCAACTGCGTCGCCACCGTCGCCGTTGACGACGCCATCGACGCGATCGCGCAGCGTCGTGTTGTCATAATCGCGCATCACAACCGTCCACTCGTTGCCGACGTACTCATTCAAGCGCCAGACGTACGAGGTAAGCGCAACGTCGGGAACTTTCTGATCGTTGTAGTAGACGCGCGGATTGAATGCCGCGCCCGGCCCGATGTCATCCTCGTCGATGTACCCCGGCATGAGGCGCTGGTTGTGGTCGGCGGAGTAGCTGTTGTAGCCGCCGATCATTTCGCGCAGCGCGTTGGCCGACTGGGTGCGCGCGGCGGCCTGGCCGGCTTTGTTGACCGCCACGGTCACCAGCGCGACCAGCAGCACGATCAGGCCGACGACGACCAGGATCTCGATCAGCGTCAGACCGCGACGAGGGGATGGATGGGTTTCAGTCATGGTTCATTCCGGTTAATGGCCAGGCGCGGCGAGGAAACGTACGGTTGGTATTTCACCCGAATCAGCCGCCACCGAAGACGACCACGTCGTCATATTCGGACACGATGGTCGGGATGGCGCTATAGTCGCCGTCATCCTCGGCGATATTGTCAACCGGATTGCCCGGCCGCCCGGCACCGTCGAACCGGGAGAAATACACGGCATCCGCCCCCGCGGAGATCAGCACGTACGCGCCGCGCGCGGTCAGTTCCCGAATCGATGAATCATCGACTTCGCGCGGCCCGAACGCCGGATGACGAATCAACTGCGCGAGGTTCAGGTTGATCAGCTCTTCATCGCCCCCGGCAACCTCGTCCGAAAGAATGCACAACTGCGTCTGATCCAACGCCTTGTCACCGAGAGTGGTTGCGTTGAAGTAGCGTCGGGCGGTCTGGATGGTGAACTGTGGCCGTTCGGCCGAGTCCGTGGTCGTTGCATCGCCCACCAGTCGGCCGTTGGTTCGAATCTGCCGGAGATAGACGATCGGCTGTCCCCACGCATCGACGAGATGCGGGAGACGATCGTGTGGCAAGAGATCGTCAATATCCACATCGTCTTCGTCAAGCATCCCGATCCGCCTGAGTTCGTTCCCGCTCACCGAAAGGTAGGTCGCGTACGGTCGATTGTTGATGAACGGTCCTTCCCCGATACGGTCAAGGTCAATGACGAGTCGCCACGTACCGCCACCGGGAGCTTCGAACTCCAGATACTCATTCCCTGAACTTTCGACCGGCGAAGTCGAGTCACTCCGGAACTGCTCAAACTCATCCCACGCGACCCCGCTCGCAGCGTCTACTTCGATCGGTGTGAGCACGCGGTAGCCGCCAAGCAAGTGAAGCAGCGCGTTCTGGGTGCCGGTGATCTTGGGATCCTCAGCCAGCACGCGCTCGGGAATCACGCCCGGGTAGAAGCCGTGATCACCCTGAAAGGTGTCACAGGCGCGGGCAAGGGCCTGCATGGTGGAGAGGGTGGTCGTCTCGAGCGCGCGGCTGCGGGCCTTGCCGAGGGCAACCAGCAGCAGGCCGGCGAGCAGCACGATGATGCCGATGACCACCAGAAGTTCCGTGATCGAGAAGCCGCGCGAGGAACCGGCCGGTTTGAACCGGTGACGACGGTGAGGAAGAAAACGGGTCGGTGCGAGCATGAGCATGATCCTTCTACGAAGGGAACGGGCAGAGGCCGGCGGCCTCGAAACGTATCGCGCCCGCGCCCGGGGAAGATATTCCCGCCACGCTCATCCGCTACTGAAGAATACCACAATCCGGCCGTGACAGTTCCAGAAAACTGCCCACAATCCCCCCATACAGCCTATGAAGGCCGCTTCATCGCTTCCAGCTCCGCCCAGCGATCGTAGAGCGCCCGGACGCGCTGCTGGGCGGCGTCGAGTTTTCGGCACACCTCCCCCAGCCGCTCGTGGTCGGCGAGCACCTTCGGGTCATCGGCCCGCGTCTGCAACGCCTCCACCTCGCTTTCCGCCTCCAGAATCGCGTCCTCCATCCCGTCCAGTTCCCGCTGGTACTTGTAGCTCAGCTTCTCCGGCCGCGCGGGGGCCGGGGAGGACTGGCCCTTCCCGCCGGTCCCGCCCGGCTCGGGCTTTCGTTCCGCCCGCGGCACTTGTTTCCGGGCGTCGGAGCGGCTCGCCTCGCGCGCGCGGACATCGCGTGACCACTGTTCGAGCGAAGCGTACGACTTCGCGCCGCCTTCGCCGTCCAGCGCAAGAAACGTCGTCGAGATGCGCTCCAGCATGAACCGGTCGTGCGTGATCAGAACCAGCGCGCCGGGAA
>SKZB01000120.1 GCA_007127615.1 Phycisphaerales bacterium
ACCCGTCCGGGCAATCCGCTACCGCTGACGAACTCACGGCCGATCGTGCGCTCCCGAAACCGGTGCAGTTCCGGACGATCCTCGAACCAGCAGGGACCATCGTTCAACACGACTTTGCCCGCCCCACGACTCTCGCTCGGCAACCACACCTCGCCGAAGGGCCAACCGATCGTGGTTGCGATCTCGCGCACCACCGACTGGAGGCCCGTCTCGAGATCATCCGATGCACTCGATTCGAGCGTCAGTCGCTGAATGAGTTCCTTCTCCGCCTCCGTGCGTTTGCGCGCGCTGACATCATGGATAATGCCGGTAAACATTGGCTCATCGCGGCCGGGCACTTCCACGCGGGCGACGGAAATTTCAATCGGCACGGGTGTGCCGTCCTTGCGCACGCCGTCGAATTCCCGTGTCCGGTTGAGAATGTGGGTCTTGCCGGTCTGCCGGTAGTGGTGGAGATACCCATCGTGCGCGGTCCGGTGCGGCTCGGGCATGAGCACCGCGACGTTGCGACCGATGAGTTCATCCGGCGTCCATCCGAACACCCGTTCGATCGAATCGCTGACGGTCTGGATCACGCCGCGCGCGTTGATGGTCACAATCGGGTCAAGCGTCGACGACAGTATCGCTTCGTACAGCGCGAGCGCTTCGTGCGGGGCACCTTCGTGACGGTCGGATGCGTGACGGGCGAATGCGTGACGGTCGGATGTTGCGCGTGTTTCTGGAGGGGTCACCGGGAATCCGTTTCGATTTCGAAATGTCCCCCCGAACGACACTCCGGGTCACTCATGCTAGCAGGGGGACCTCCTTCCGGCCCCGGCGTCCGGCGGCGAAATCGGCGACGCCCCATCCGATCGGGGTGATTTCCCGGTCGAGAAACTCCCGGAGATGGACTTGAATGCCATTCGGTTCGGACGGCCCCCGAGCCGCGCGAAGGACATGCGGCCACCTCCCCACCGATTGAGGCCGGTATGAACACCGATCACTCCACCGCTTCCGGACCGCCGGCACCACAACGCCTCTCCGTTCCGGGGCGTCTGATCAACGATGTCGGCCGACATCCATCTCCGGAGACCGAACGCCCCTCGCGCCGCGCGAGCCGGCCCACCGTGCGGACCTTCGGCCCGGCCCTCACCGATTGTTCGCACCTTCCCCCGCCGCCGGTTCGAAAGCCGCCGCGCGCCCCGGCGCCCCGCGGTCTGCCGCAGGCGGTGACGATCCATCCGGCGGGACCCGATCGGCCGGGCGTCGAGATCCGGGTGCGGGACGCGTTGATCGCCGCCGCCGCCCGCGAGATCTGGAAACAGCGCGGTGGCAACGAGGTTCTCAACTGGCTGGAAGCGGAGGTCCTGGTTGACGATGCGCTGTCGCGACTTCGGGCGTCAGCCCCGCCGCACGGTTCAGAATCTCCACCACCGGCCGCACAATCTGCCGATCGTCCAGTTCCCCCGCCATCTCGATGACCCGATCCGGCTCCAATTCATCGGGCGATTCAAACTTCGCCTTCGCCTGCCGGTAGACCGCAAAGTCGGCATCGGAGACCTCCCTTTCATCCCGCGCCCGCGCCGCCATACGCCGCCGCACGGTCTCATCCGACGCTTCCAGATGCAGAAGCACCCATGGCACGTCGCGATGCTGCGCGAGACCGATGAGCCGGCCCCGGCGCCCGGCCGTCGACAGCGTCGCGTCGATGATCACCGGCCGGCCCTCCTCGAGCGCGGCTTCGGCCCGTTCGCCCAAACGTGCGTAAGTGCGCTCGGTGAACTCGTCGCTGTACAACGTCTCGCGCCGATCGCCGGGATCGTCGGTCGGATCGATGCCCGCCAGTTCCTTGCGGATCTCGTCGCTGCGCAAAACCGGGCCGCGGAGCAGGTCCGCAAGGCGGCGTGACACGAAACTCTTCCCGGTTGCGGGCAGGCCGCACAAGAGAATCATGGCCGGCCCGATCGCGCGCGCAAAGGCCAGCGTGATGTAACGCAGCGCTTCCCGCTCCGCCTCTTTGCGCTCTTCGTGCGGAACTTCCGCTTCCGCCGATTTGAGCAGCGCGACCTTTCCCCGCACCAGTGCGAAGTGCGTTTCGTAAAGACGCAGCAGTGGCCGCAATCCCTCGTCACCGCTCCGCTCGACGTACCGGTCGATCAACCGCCCGGCCAGCGCCGCTTCACCCCGAAAGCGCAGGTCCATCGTGAGAAAGGCCAGTTCCGCCGCCACATCCCGGCACCGGAACTTCGGCGTAAACTCAATACAGTCGTAGATCACCAGGTTCGCACCCTCCGCATCGCGCACGCAGATATTGCCCGTATGCAGATCGCCGTGCCCTTCCCGCACGCGCCCCTTCTCGATACGCGAGTTCATGTTCGGCGCAAGTTCTTCGAGCGTGCGTTCAAACCAGTTTCGGAACGGCGTCGCCAGGTCAATACCGAGCAGTGAATCGAGCGAAGCGCCGGATGCGCACAGATTCGCGTTCACCTGTTCCCGAACGGCCTCGGGCGTGGCGTGTTGATTGACCTCCTCACCCGTTGCACACTTCTCGTGAAAGTCGGCCAGCCGATCCGCGAGCTGATCGATCATCGACGCCGTCGCCTCGCCGCGCGTCAAGAGTGAACTCAGCATGCGATCCGCGGGCAGGCGATCCATTTCCACCGCGTATTCGACCACTTGGCCACTTGATTCGCCCCTCGACGCTTCCTGCGAATCGCCTTCGCCGACCACGAGGCGATCATCCGATGCCTTCACGATCGGCACGACGCCGTGGTAGACATCGCCGGCCAATCGCCGATTCAACCGCACCTCTTCCTCGCAGAAATGCTTTCGCTTCTCCAGTGTGGTGGCATCGATAAAATCGAACTTCACGGGCTTCTTGACTTTGTAGACCCGGTCGCCCGCGAAGAAGAGCAGCGACAGATGCGTCTGCAAGACCTCCACCCGCCCGGGCGGCTCGGGCAGATGTGGGTACGCCTCGGGTCGGGCCAGATTGTTCTGCAGTTGCGCCACGTCCATTTGAATGCTCCCAAAGCTTTGAACCGGGCTTCCGGGATCGGCGGCCATCGCGGCTCACCTTCAATCGATCCTATGCGGAGAGCGCGTGCGCCACGGCCGGAACTTCACCGTGTTTCTCACCTCGCGTCGCTGCGGTCAGACATCCGCCCCGGCCAAAGCGCCGGGAACCTCGATGACCCGGTCCGGACCGGCGGCAAAGATCCGATCCCCCGCGGCCGGGGTGATCCTTCCCCCGCCGGTGAATCCGCCGAAGGCCGGCAGGATCAACTGACCGCCCCCTTCAGCGTGATTCACGCCGGGGGTGAAATGAAAACAGGGCAGTCGCAGCCGGCCGCCCGACTCATCGCGCAGCACCACCACCGGATGGACGTGACCGGCCAGTGTCAATGCACCTCCAGCCGTTTCGTTCGCCGGCCCCGGGTGATGCGCCAAGCGCACGGATCGCGAATCCGCGTGCGGTTCGGGCACGCAGCGAATGCGCCATGATTCCGGCGGATCGCCGGCGTGCGCATCGTGATTGCCGCGAATCAACAGAATATCGAGCTCTGCATGCGCTTCACGCCACTGATCCAGGGAGCGCAGCGTCGCCATCGTGCGGCCGGCCCGGCTGTGCCAGAAATCACCGAGCACGATCAGCCGCCGGGGTCCGTAACGGCGGAGCAGTTCCGACAGCCGCGCCAGATCGCGTTCCCCGCTTCGTTCCGGTACGGGCAGACCGGCGCGGCGGAACGTCGCTGACTTGCCGAAGTGAGGGTCGGCAACGACCAGCGACGATGACGCGGGCCACCACACCGCCCGCTCGGGCAGCAGTTCCAGTTCATGTCCCGCCAGTTCAATCTGCATCGATCAGATTGTACCGGCGGACGAACGTGTGATGCCGAGACTTCCCGCCCCGTACCGTCGCGACAATCGATTCCCGCGGTGAGTCCGGACTA
>SKZB01000084.1 GCA_007127615.1 Phycisphaerales bacterium
ATCCGGATTCCCCGGCCGTAGCGCCCCCCGGCCGCCGGCCGTAGCGCCCCCCCGGCGGCCCGTCGATCACGAGATTCATTTTTCCGCGCGTTTTCACAGAACAGGTCCCTCCGATCCACGCCTCCATGTTCGCCAAGCTGCTGATCATCATTGTCGTTGCCGGCTGTACGGCCGCGGCGCTTTTGGTCAACCGGCAAAGTCGGATCGACACGGCCCACGAGATCGCCGGGCTGCACGCGCGGATCGTCGACCACGAACAGAAGCTGTGGCGCCTGCGGCAGGAGATCGCCAGCCGGAGCCGGCCGGAGGACATCCGCCGGGCGCTCCAGTCGTTCGATCGCCACTGGGTCTCGCTGCCCAATCGTTCCCGTCTGCGCGCGCCCCGGCCGGAGATCCGGCTCGCCGAGGGCGGCGCCTTTCTCATTCGTGATGCGCGCCATGATGATTCAGGTGGAACGGATGTTGCCGTCGGTGCGTTCGACCTTGGAGGCTGATTCGTGAGCGGACCGCAACCCCTCTACGAACGGCAGATGCAGCGCGCGACCGCGTGGGGCCGGGTCATGGTCATCGGCATGATCCTGCTCATGGGTTTTCAGCTCGCGCGGGTCGTACAGCTCAAGATTACACCCAACGAAAAGCTGGCGGCCCACGTCGGTTCGACCATGTCCAGCCGTCCGGAGTTCGCCAAACGCGGCGATGTCATCGACCGCCGCGGCCGGGTGGTGGCGACGAGTTCCCTCGGCTACCGGCTGTTCGTCGATCCCAAGCTCGTGCGCGATCACGGTACGATCGCCGCGGAGATCGCCGATGCGATCGGCGCGGATCCGGTCGAGATCGACCGGGAGATCATTCCCCGTCGGGACCGCCGGTACGTGGTCATCCGTCATCTGCTGGAAGACTGGCAGGTCGATGCGATCCGGCGGGCGAACATCCGCGGCGTCGGTCTTCAGCCGCGCCTCGTGCGCCACTATCCCAACGGAGAACTCGCCGCCGGTCTCATCGGCATGGTCGGCTTTGAACACACCGGACTCGGCGGGATGGAGCATCGCTTCGATGAGCAACTCGAACCACAGTCCGGGCGGCTGACCTACCTCCGCGATGCCCGCCAGCGGGCGCTCTGGATCGAACCGGCCGGCTACGAGCCGGGACGCAGCGGCGAGACCGTCCGGCTCAGTCTCGATCTGGTGATTCAGGAAATCGTCGAGCGGCACATGCGGAACGTCGTCGCGTCCCACAATGCCGGCGGCGGGCGCATGGTCGTTCTCGATTCCCAGACCGGCGAAGTGCTCGGGCTGACCGACATTCTCAATCCCCGCGAAGGGTGGGAAGAGCAGACCGAGGACCCGATGCGGGAGCATCACGCCGCGCTCGGGCGGAACCGCTGCGTGACCGATCCCTACGAGCCCGGCTCGACCTTCAAGCCGTTCATCTGGGCGGTGGCGACGGAGCTCGGCAAGGTGACGCTGGAGGAACGGCTCGATACGCCCGCGACCGGCGACTACCGCACCGGCCGCGGACGCCGCATCAGCGACGCGTTCAACTACGGCAACGCCACCTGGCACGATGTGATGACCAAGAGTCTCAATAGCGGCATGGCGATCGTCGCCGAGCGCATGAGTGAGCGGCAGATGCAGGAAGCGGTTGCGAGATTCGGTTTCGGCCGGCGCACGAACTGCGGCCTGCCGGGGGAATCGCGCGGTATCGTCACCTCGCCCCGCGCGTGGAATCACTACACGCAGACGTCCGTCTCGATGGGTCACGAGATCGCCGTCACCCCGATGCAGATGGTGCAGGCGTTTGCGGTCTTCGCCCGCGATGGCACCCTGCCGCGGGTGCGGCTGACGGCGCTCCATCCGGACGAACGGGAACTCGAAGTCAACCACCGCATCCTCTCGGATGAGATCACCCGCAAGACCCGCCGCGCGATGCGCGATGTCATGACCGAAGGCACCGGCCGGCGGGCGCAGTCCGAGAAGTACCAGCTCTTCTCCAAATCCGGTACCGCCCAGCTTCCCCGGCGCGACGGCGGGGGGTACCACGAGCGCCGTTACGTCGCGAGCTTCATTGCCGGCGCGCCGTACACCGACCCGCGCATCGTCGTGCTGTGTGTGATTGACGATCCCGATCCGGAGATCGGCTACTACGGCGGCGCGGTCGCAGGGCCGGTCGTCCGCGATGTCGTCGACGAAGTGCTGGTCTATCTCGGCGTCGAGCCCGATCAGCCCGAGGCGGGTCCGGCCCTCGTTTTCGGAGGGGAGTAGGCAGGGAGGGATGAAGGCACGGAGGCACGGAGGCACGGAGGCACGAAGTGACGGAGGGATGGAGGGGGGTGGCCGCGGTCGTGCGCGGGGTGCCCTGCTTCATCGCGCAGCGTGAAGCATGAGGGCGTCAATGTGGGTGAGAAACGCGAGCTTCACACAAGCCCGAGGGACAGTTCCCATTTTTCCAAGCCGGTGAGACTGCTCCCGTTGATGCCGTTCAACCTCAGCGCCCGACACGGCTGGCTCAGCCCGAGAAGCTGCGATTGTGAGGGTGGGACGGAGCGACGAAGGGGCGGGCGCGGAGGGCGGAAATCAGGGGCGGCCAGGACTGGATCACATGGCTCATTCTCGGGGGTGCCCTGCTTCATCGCGCAGCGTGAAGCATGAGGGCGTCGATGTCGGTGAGAAACGCAGGGGGGGCCGGCGGCGAAGCCCCCGGTGAACCCGCATGCCGTCAATCGAACCCACACGATTTCCGGACGATCCGGAGGAGAAAGACGTCCGAAATCGGCGCCGAACCGTTAATGCGGGAAAGCGGGTTGGATCCGGCGACGAGGTGATCGTCCGGTCCGATGCCAATCGTTTGCGAATCGCTTGTGAATGGGGGGGTGAATCGTACGGTTGTGGGCAGATCATTCGATGGCGTTCCGCGACTGAGTCCGGAACCGGAGACCCGTCCCTTCGCAGCCTGCCGGCAGGCCATCGCTCGATCAAACCGGACCGCGGCGGGCGGCTCCGAATATCGGCCGTCTTCGGCCGGCGCCCACAATCTAGAGCGCCCACAAACTCGAGATTGAAGGAGAGAAAACCATGAAGAAGTCCACCACCACCGTCATGATGTCGCTCATCGGAACCGGCGCGATCTTCGCCGCCAGTGGCGCCGAAGCGTCCTACATCGTCGGTGACCCCGGCGCGTACGACACCAGTGGCATCAGCACGCTCTTCGAAGCGCGGACCCGTCTCGATGCGGGCAACAGCCAGACGTGGAAGAACGCCTTCTGGCGATCCGGTGAGCAACAGCCGGCCGCGACCGGCGGCAACTTTTCCTCGCCGTGGGTCAGCGGACAGGCGCAAAGCTTTGAACTCACCTACCACGCCGGTACCGGGATGGCCGTCTGGACCGTCGATATGCCCGGCCCGATCGGGCCCAACATGACCATGTCCAGCTTTCAGCTCGGCCCGGACAACCTGCTCGCCGGCTTCCGCTTCTCCGCCCGCTCCGAAGGCAATGGAAGCAGCACGCTGCTCGATGGTCTCGAACTCTCCATCGACGGCGGCGCGTATGAGGCCATCCAGGGACTCGGCTCGGTGGAGTCCTCCGGACCGGATGTCTTCGTGGACTCCGACTCCGTCTTTTTCACCGAGGAGATATCCTCGCTCTCCATCCGCGGCAGCGTGACCTTCGACTGGCTCGACGGCACGAACCTGCAGGGCGACCGCTTCCGCGGCTCGATCCGCCTGATGGAAGGTCAACTGATCCCCGGACCCGGCGCGCTCGCGCTCTTCGGCTCTGCCCTGCTCTGCGGCGCACGCCGCCGCCGCGCGTAAAACCGATCCGGCCCCGCGCCGCGATCATCACCGTACCACCCACGGAAGCCCACGTTCGAGCGAACGTGGGCTTCTCTTTCCACCCTACGCTGGCCGCCCCCCTTCGTGCCTCCGTGCC
>SKZB01000303.1 GCA_007127615.1 Phycisphaerales bacterium
CCAGAGCAGCGAACCGTTCACCTCTTCAACCGGCAACTGAAGATCGGTACCGGCGTAGAGCACCGGGCCCTGACCGTCACCGGGATCAAACGAGCTCAGCGTCTGAATCGCTCGACTGGTCCCCAAGTCACCCTCCAACGAAATGCCGCCGATGACCGGTAACCAGCTTTCGCCGTTCCACCGGCCAATCTTCGGTAAGCCAACATGGGTACCCGCGCCGAACATCGACAAGCCACCGGCCGTGGCGTAGAGCATCGGTCCCTCACCAGAGCCGTCATCGTGTACGGCGAGTGCGTCGGTCGGGCTGCCATTGCAGATGCCGATCCCGGAAAACTGTTCGCCATCCCAGGACACTACACAAACAACACTGATGCCGGAATCACAACCGAGATACAGCTTTGGTCCATCGCCGGAATCGTAGGTCTCCATACTCTGGACGGGGCCGAAGTCCTCGTTCTCGTAGCCCGCGCTCGACCAGCTCCCACCATCCCACCGCGCGAAATCGCGGATCGACTCCTGGCCGACCACTTCAAACTCACCGCCGACGTAGAGGGCCGGCCCCATGCCGTCGTCAAAGACGTGCAGCGAATTGACCATGAAGCCGCTCACCCCCGCCTGGAGGGGCGACCACGATGAACCATCCCACCGCGCGATCATCGATGCCGGTTCACCGCCCGCCTCGGCAAAGCGTCCGGCAGCGTAGAGCGCGGGGCCGCTGCCGTCGTCGAAAGTCGCCAGTGCCTGAACCGTCGCCCCGAGCATCTGGTTCGAGATGCCCGCGCCGAGACCGGAGAAACTCTCCCCGTCCCACCGCGCGATCAGAGAGGCCGGCTCGCCGCCCGCTTCGGTGAATCGTCCGCCAACGTAGAGCGCGGGCCCACTGCCGTCATCGTGCACCCGGAGCGATTCCACCCGGCCGTTGACGCCCACCGTACTCTCATCGCGCCAGTCGACCGCAACCGATGACCAGGACACGCCGTTCCACCGCGCGATGTTGTTGCGACGCGCGCCGCCGAGGTACTCAAACTCACCGCCGATGTAGAGGGCGGGTCCGGTGCCGTCATCGAAGACGACCGAGGCGTAGATCCGTTTGTCGGTGAGTTCTTCATCCAACTGGGTGGGATAGAAGTTGCGCGGCGCGGAGCCGAACGTCGCCCGGTACTCCCACTCGTACGCCTCCGGATCGGGATCGCCGGTTTCGGCCGCCACCGGTACCGAAAAGAGGGCGAAACCGGCGGCGAGGGCGAGCATGAACCGGGCCGCGGATTTCGCTCTTGCGCAACGGATCGTCCCCGTCGCATCCATTGAATCGGTTCGGCCGGTGGTTGAATCGTTGCGGTGGAAGGGTCTCATGGTGATTTTCGGCTCCTCTCGTGGTCGGTCCTCTTCACGGCGCTGCCCGCATGAGGGGCACACTCCGAAGAAATCTCCCGCCCGGTGAGGAGAACGCAATCGACCGCCGGAACTCCTCCGGGGATTCTCAGAAGAGGCGGCGGTTCTCCGGCCGCCCGCGCGGGCCAGGTCCGGTGCGCCGAACGATCATCGGCGATGACACGGCCGCGACCGCTTCCTTTGGGGGGAGCGGGCGCGAACCTGCCGGGTGGTTCCGGGAGCCGATTGGTTCTGAGCGTCGGGCCCGGGCGGTTGAACCTGCCGCGGCCGTCGATACACTGGTCATTCGCACGGTGCGAACGTATTGAATGATGTTGATTGACGAGGTTGGGTTCCGTTGTGAACCCGCGCGAGGAGTCGCTTGTGGCCGCCAACAGGGAGTTTCGCTGTACGATCGTGACGCCGACCCAGTCGATGCTGGATGAAGAGGTGACCTACGCCAGTTTTCCGGCGTGGGACGGCCAGCACGGCGTGCTGGCCGGCCAGTCGCCACTGCTGACCCGGCTGGGGACGGGGCCGTTGCGGCTGGATTTTGTCGAGGGCGGCAGCCGGTGGTTTCTGCTTGATGGCGGTTTCGCGCAGGTGCAGAACGATGTGTTGACGCTGCTCACCGAGCATGCGCAGAGCGCCGAGTCAATCACGATGCATGAAGCCGAGGCGGAACTGGCCGAAGCCAATGCACGGGTGACGAAGAAGGATGAAGATCGCGATCGGGTGGAACGCGATCAGCGCCGCGCGATGGCGAAGAAGCTGCTCGTCGAGCACGCCGGGGCGCACAAGGGCATCTGATCCCGTTCGCGCTGCGGTATGAACGTCTTCGGCCGGCTGGTCCTTCTCGCCGTGGGTGAACCGATGAATACGACCGACACGATGACCGAAGCATCCCCCCCCGGAAACCCCGGCGAAGAAACGAATGACACCGCGGAGACCGAAGCATCCACGATGGATTCAGCCGCGGAAGAGAGCCGCGATGAACCGTGTGCGGAATTTCCGCTGGCCACGCGCATCGAAGCTTTGCTCTTCAGCACCGACCGTCAGTTGAGTGAAGCGCGTCTGGCGGAACTTCTGGGGATCACCGGCAAGGGCAGCGCGAAGGTGATCCGCGAGGCCGTGGCGGAGTTGAACGAACACTACGAATCCACCGGCCGCTCTTTCCGCGCCGAACGTCTGGCGGGCGGCTGGCAACTGCTGACGGAAAGCGCGTTCGGCCCGCTGCTCCAGATTCTGCATCAGGAGCGTCAGAATACGCGGCTGAGTCAGGCCGCATTGGAAACGCTTTCGATCATCGCCTACCGGCAGCCGATCATGCGCGCGGAGATCGAAGCGATCCGCGGTGTTGCGTGCGGAGAAGTGTTGCGCGGGCTGATGGAAAGGCGGCTGGTGAAGATCACCGGACGCGCCGAAGAGCTGGGCCGGCCGATGCTGTACGGCACGACGGCGGATTTCCTGCGCGTCTTCGGGTTGGCGAGTCTCGATGATCTGCCGAACGTGAAGGATCTGCGTCCCGCCCGGCCGGCCGCGCCGGAAGCGAAGGCCGATTCGTCGGCGGATGAGTCGGAGGCGGCGCGGGTTGAAGGTGCGACCGGCGAGGCGGCCGCGCCGGATGCCGGGGTGCCGCCCGAATCGGAAGCCGAGAAGACGCCGAAACCCTGACGAGCCGAACCGAACCGAATCGGAACGGGCGAATCGAAGGGATCAACTGACGGGCGCGACCCGTATGATGAGTGGTCAGCGCGCTGCGCTCTGGCCTGACCGCTCCATTTTCAGGAAAGCCCCCCATGCTGAACGTTCGAACGCCCCTCGTGCCGCTGATTCTGACGCTGCTGGTGTGCGCCACGCCGCTCATGGGCGGGTGCGGCTACACGCTTCGCGGCAAGGTGCTGGAAGGGCAGATGCAGGACATTTTCACGGTCCGATCCGGAGACGACCGCCTGGATCGGGCGGGTCTCGCGGAGGTGCGAATCGAAGTCTACCGCGACCCGGATCGGCTCGGCCGGCAGCTTGCGGGATCGGGCGTGAGCCGCTCGGACGGCTCGTTTGAAGTGAGTATCAGCGGTTTCGGGGCGGGCTGGATGGACGAGGTCTGGGAGATTCGAGCGTTTCGGCATGGATACCGGGATGTGAATACGGTGATGCGTCTGCCGGCAAGTCCGGGCCGCAATCCGCTTCTGGTGATGATGCGTCCGGGCACACCGAGTCAGCCCGATGAACTGGAGATGCTTCTCGAAGAGCACCGGCCGCGCCGACGTTGAGCGGGGATCGGGCCTATGGTGATGGGCGATGCGAAGGCGATACCATCTGCATATTCCCGGGCTGGTGTACTGCGGTCTCATCCTGCTGGTCGGGCTGGTCGCCATCCGGGGTCAGAACAATGTGCTCTTTCTCGTCTTCGGGATCATGTTCGCGGCACTGGTGATTTCCGGCCTGGTGTCCGGCGCGATGATGATGGGGCTGCGCGTTCGACGGCTGGATCCCGCACCGACCGCGGCGGGGGAGCCGCTGCTGATCCGTTACGAAGTGCGCAACATCAATCG
>SKZB01000380.1 GCA_007127615.1 Phycisphaerales bacterium
AAACACCGGAAAGATTCAGGTTCGCCGCCGCCGCCAACGTCTCCGTATCGAGCAGAACACTGGTCTGCCCGCCGACGACGCCGAACTCAAACGACGCGGAGGCCGTACCGGCCACGCCGATCGCGCCGATCGCGCTGATCATGCCGCAAGCAATCAGGGTGGGTGACTTTCTTCTCATCTCTCGTTCCTTTCAGTTTGTGGACAAAAAACCTCGTGGACAAAAACCTCGTGGACAAAAATGGTCCCGACCTCTCACTCTCTTCTCCGCGGCGAAACCACTTGGACGAAATCACTTGGGCAAAGCCCTTCGGGCGAATCCATACTCCGGGACCGGCGAGTTGGCGACGCTCCGTCAAGTAGGCGCGAAGCGGGTTTTCGACCGAGTTCGTCTTTCCGCGCGAAGAGGATTCGGACGATGACAATTTTTTTCATGTGCCGGCGAAGCGCGGGACATCTGAACGAAAGATGAACACTTTTTGCCGCGGGCCTTCCGGTGGATTCGGCGGCGCAAGCAGATCGCAAGATGCGTGACTGCTTCGACGAATCCCGTGTGCGCCGGGCGCGGCCCTATTCCTGCGGCTCAACATCCGGAATTCGCGCCGGGTCGACCTTGGTGTTACTTATTGCGTGATCCGGACTTACGCTTGCGCGCCGCCGCCGTTTCGAGGTTGGAACCCCGATGTTTCCGCCTTTGGCAACAGAATTTTGTTGCACTTCGCGGCGGGCTGGTCATACTGTGCGTGCCAGCGAAGATAAAGAATCGAGTGAAAAGTAAAGAATGCAGCGACCGCCGGCTGCACTGCACAAAGCTTTCGGGCTTTGATGTCGGAAGACCTGTTGAAGGGAGAGCCGCCTCGCGGCTGGCCCGTCAGCGCGTAAGCCGACCCGAGATCGCACTTTCGAAGTGCGATCTCTGGTCGGCTTTCTTTTTTGATTGCCCGTTCGGAGTCCGTCGGGCAATGCCCGGATCCCATGGGAGCTGAGACCAGTTCGGAGTGTGGAGTTTGGTGCCGGAACATTCTGCGGAGGCAGATCAGGAGTTCGTTTCGGGCGAAGGGAAGTGAAGCGGAGAAAAAGAGGATGGAGTGGGAGAAGGATGGAGAGGGAGAAGGACGATTGCCGGCTCGCCGGCAATCGGGCTGAGGCTTCCAGGATCGAACAACAATAACCTCTGTTCGATCCTGGAATGCCCTGCCTCAGCAGGTGCAGGGCCGGGGCGAAGTCCATCGGATTCATCAGGTCACCGGATCATCGGATCATCGGCGGTAAACACGGGAGATTGTCATGGCTCATGCTGCAGACGAGGACGGGAAGGCGCACGATCACAGCGAAGTACTCAATGGAACCCGGCCCGATGCCGACCGACATCTCATCAACGACATTCTGAATCATCAGAACTCGAGTGATGAGAGTGATCCGGGAACGCCGCACGGCGAGGTGGATATCACGATCACGCCGAACCCACGCGCGATGGGCGGCCGTCCGACAAAGTCACCGGCCGGTAACGGCCGCATACGTGGAGGGTTGGAGTGACGAAGTGACGGGGGGGCGAAGTTGGTTCACGATTGCTCGTCGTCCCCGCGGAGGCGGGGACCCAGAGGGCGCCCGGGACACTCCCGGCGCGGAGCTGGATTCCCGCCCCCACGCCTTCGCGGGGGAGAGGCCCAACGCGGGAACGACGGAAGGTGCGCGCGGGAATAACGAACCATGATACCCGACTGAACCTCGTCCCCGCTTCTCAATCGAGCGTCGCTCGTGGACGCACCGCCATCAGCGCGGGCACGGGCCCCAGGCTTCCAGGAGCATCAGGAAATTGGAGACGATCACGGTGCCGTCGTGATTCAGATCGGCCGCGCTCACATCCGGGCCGCTGCACTCACCCCATGCGCCGAGAAGGATGAGCAGGTCATTGACGTTGACCGCGCCGTCGCGGCTCAGATCCGCGTGACAGAGCGGCCAGGGGCTCGTGAACACGTGATCGAAACCATTCCTGAGCGGGACAGAACCAGATTGACACCAGCTTGGCCCTTGGCAAGAGCGAAATCGACCAACCGGGTCCGGAATCGCGCGACGCTCGAAGCTTGAATCCGGGCATGCGCAGGTCCGAGGATGCGCAGGTCCGGGCATACCCCGCCGGCGGAAGCTGTTATGGTTCACGTCACCACCGCGGCGAGATCATGAGCGGACCGGACCATGAACACCATGAATAACATGAACGACATGAATCATGACGAACCGTCCGGCACGCTTGCACCGGCGCCCCTTCCCGCCGAGCGGCTGCGATGGATCTGTGATCCGGATGAGTTCGAGTTCATCTCCACCGCGGAGATCGAGCCGGTCCGCGGGGTGGTCGGTCAGGACGATGCAGTGGAGGCGCTGCGGTTCGGCCTGGAATGCAGCGCGCAGGGTCAGAATGTCTTCGTCAAGGGGCTCATCGGCACGGGGCGCATGACGCTGCTCGAACGCCTGCTCAAGGAGATTCGTCCCTCGGATCCGACCTCACCCGATCGGTGTTTCGTGCACAATTTTCGCGATCCCTCCCGGCCACGACTGATCACCGTGCCGCGCGGGACCGGCCGCCGGTTCGAGCGCCGGGTGCACGATCTGGCGGATTTCATTCGCAACGACCTTGCCGATGCGCTGGGCGGTCAGTCGATCAAGCAGCGTTTGTCCAGCGCCCGGGAGGCGGCTGAACGCCGGGTGAAAAATGCCGCCGAACCGCTGGAAGCGGCCGCGGAGAAGCAGGGCGTGGCGCTGGTGACGATTGCGGCCGGCTCCGTGGTCCGCTCCGCCATCGTTCCGAAGATCGATGGCAAACCGGTTCCACCCGAGCAGTACGAGTCGATGAAACAGCAGGGGGAGGTCTCCGATGAAGCGTACCAGCAGTTTCACGAGACCCGCGCTTCGTTTGAAGAAGAGCTTGAAGAGCTGAACGAGCGGATTCAGAAGATCGTGCGCGAGCATATTGAATCGGCCCAGCGACTCGCCCGCGAGGAAGCGGAGAAGATTCTTCACGTCTTCGTCAATCAGATCACCCACGAGTTTCCGCAGCCGGAGGTTCTTCAGTTTCTCGAACACGTGGTCAAAGATGTCGTCGAGGAAAGATTGCCCTCACTGGGCGAGGAGGGCTTCGACTTCACGCGCCGGTACCTCGTGAACGTCATCCGGCCGCATGATTCGGGCGAAGAATGTCCGGCGATCATCGAGCATGCCCCCACCCATGGAAACCTGACCGGTACCATCGATCGCGTGACCCTCGATAACGAAGTCCGGCCGGCCGACCACATGTCCATCCGGGGCGGATCGATTCTTGAGGCCGACGGCGGATTTCTCGTGCTCGATGCCCGCGATGTGCTGAATGAGCCCGGCGCCTGGAAAGCGCTGGTCCGAACGCTGCGGACCGGTCAGCTCGAGATCACCACGATTGAGGATCTGGTGCTCGGACGCGTCAACCACATCAAGCCCGAGCCGATCCCGATCAACCTGAAAGTCATCCTGATCGGCGATCACGGTATGTATTCCCTGCTTGATCACTACGACCCTGATTTTCCGCAACTCTTTAAGGTGCTGGCCGAGTTTGACAATGTGATTTCCAATACCCGGGAATCCCGCGCTCAGTATGCCCGCGTGATCGCGCGCATCGTCGAGGAGGATGACCTGATTCCGTTCCGCCATGATGCGGTGGCGGCGGTTCTGGAGCACGGTGCCCGTATCGCCTCCGATCAAAAGCGCCTGACGACGCGGTTCAGCCGCATTGCGGATATCGCGCGGGAGGCGGCGTTCATCGCGCGCAAGCGCGAAGCCGCCCACGTCGAAGCGAAAGATGTCCATGAGACCACCCGCCGCACCAAGCGGCGGGCCGACCTGACATCAAGGCGTTTTCGGGAGTACATCCGGGAGGGCGTGATCCAACTGCAGACCCGC
>SKZB01000299.1 GCA_007127615.1 Phycisphaerales bacterium
CCCGTACCCGCAATGAAAAAGGGATCATCGCGGCATCCGACCTGTCGCCTGGCTTCAGGTCAAGACGACCACCTTTCTGAACCTCTTCCGCCCGGATGGCTGTTCACCATCCCGCCGGTTGGTCCGGTGGCCGCGGGCCTTGTGAGCCCAGCATTCGACATGACGGCGATTAGTCGTCATGGCGGGTGGCTGGTTGAATGGCGAAAAGCTTCACCATGCGGCTCCTAACGAAGTAACAAAAGCGACCCTCACTTCGGGTCATTCCGGACCGACACAATAGACCCCACATGAGGACATGTCAATCTGGAGAGAGATGTGAAAGCGGCCGAAGCGTGCCGGACGGTGCTCAGACGCGATCTCCGGGTCGAATGCGCCGCCGAATCCGGACGGCCCGGTGGCCCTTGAACTGGCCGATATGGCCGATGAATTTCGGTACGCCCTCGATCTCGAGGACGACCGGCGAGACGGCGGGCTTTTCGGTCGTGATGAGGTCCCCGACTTCCAGGGACCGCAGATCCTGCATCGAGATCGAGGTCTGGGCGAGGATCGCACCCACGTCCAGCGCGGCATCGGAGATCTGCCCGGCAATGTGGCGTCCCCAATGGGACTCTTCGCTGTGCTTGCCGGTCATGAACCAGTTCCGGGCGCTGAGATCCTCGATCAGCGGCTCGATCACGTTGAACGGAATGCACAAGCTCATCGTCCCGGCCCGGTTGGTCATCTTGATCTCGAATCCGATCACGACCACCACTTCGTTGGGCGGGACGATCTGCATGATCTGCGGGTTGGACTCCATTTCGCCCAGTTTGAAATCGATCTTGCGGACACTCTCCCACGCCTCGGTCAGTGCCGCCATGCCGCGTTCGAGAATCTGCTTGATCAGCCGGGTCTCGATCATCGTCATCGCCCGTTGCGGAATGAACACGTCATGATTCGACCCCCCCAGAAGTCGGTCGATGATCGGATAAATGATGAGCGGTGAGAGTTCCAGACAGAGCTGACCGTCCAGCGGCGGTGCGTCCACGAGGTTGAAGCTCGTCGGGTTGGGCAGCGATCCGATGAACTCGGAGTAGGTCATCTGTTCCGCGTTGGCGACCCGGACCTCCACGATCGTGCGGAGAAAGCCGGAAAGCGAGGCGCCGTAGTTTCGCGCGAAGGATTCATGCAGCGTCTGCAGGGCGCGCATCTGGTCTTTGCTGATGCGTTCCGGCCGCTTGAAATCGTAATCCTTGATCTCGACCTGTTCGAGATCCCGGCGGAAACGGGAGAAAATCTGCACATCCTCCCCGGCCTCCTCGACCTCGCCGGAGGAAACCGCGCTGAGCAGAGCGTCAATGTCAGATTGGTCGAGAACGTCGCTCATGCCGGGGAGAATCGCTCCGAAAGGCGAAAGGAAGGGAATGAATCGGCCGTCCGGGGCGTTCTGACTCCTGACCGCCGGCCCGACCGAATCGGGTCGTGCCGGAGGTGGCAAGCGCGTCTCTGCCTGATGATCTCGGCCCGAACTGCCGATCTTATTCTGGTGTTATCGGAGGATTTCGACTGCCCGCTTGAGTCCGCATGATCAGTCCCGGAAGATACGCTATTCCGCCGCCGATCCAATCACCGGCTCATCCCGAACTGCGGCGGTCCTGCCGACACCGGATCTTCCCCCCCATCTATTTCACTCCCGCCCGCGACCGACCTCGAATGCCCTGAGTAGCTGCTCCATGACCAGTGAGACCCGTGAATCCCGAAAAGCTCCGTCCGCCCTTCCGCCGATGAAGCGACATGCCATCCTCCCCGGATTGCTGGCGTGTCTGCTCGTCGCCCTGTTTACGACGCCGGTGGCGGCCCAGTTTCCCGGAGGCCCCGGGGGCCAGCGCGGCGGGCCGCCCCCGCAGGCCGAGCGGGTCAAGGCGGAACTCGTCCTGAAGGAGGGCGTCGCGGCTCCCGGTGAGCGCGTCCACCTGGGCGTGGTTCTCACGATGCAGCCGAACTGGAAGATTCAGGCCGGCCTCGGTTCCGGCGATGTTCAAGACCCGTACATTCCGACGCGCTTCGAGCTGACCCTGCCGGACGGATGGTCTGAACACCCCGTTCATTGGCCTGAAGCCAGTTCCTTTACGCTGGAGATTGGTGATTTCAGGGAAACGCTCAAGGGCTATCTCGACACGACCCTGGCCGCGATTCCGCTGGACATTCCCGAAGATGCCGAGCCGGGGGAGTACCCGATTGAAGCGAGAGTCCATTACCAGGCGTGCGACGACACGCAATGCCTGATGCCGACCTCGACCAATGTGAAGCTGACGGTTCGGGTGGTTGATGAGGACCGGACGGATGACGTCACGGCCATTGAAGACGATGTCCGCGCGATGTTCGACCACGCCCTGACGCGGACGGTCGATGCCGATGATTCGGACGTCGATGATGATGATGACCAGCCCGTCGCGACCGAGGGTGCCGGGCCGACGTTCTTCGGCTGGCGGGTGCCGAGTCTGGGCGGCGCGGGCGGCGTCATGGTGCTCGCAATCTTTGCCGCCATCGGCGGGTTTGTCCTGAATCTGACCCCCTGCGTGCTGCCGGTCATTCCGATCAAGGTCATGACGATCATGCAGCACGCCAACAAGCCGGGGAAGAACCTGGTGCTCGGGACGTGGATGGCCCTGGGTGTGATCGCCTTCTGGGTGGGCATCGGCCTGCCCGTCGCGCTCTTTGCGGGAATCACCGATCCCTCGCGACTCTTCGGCATCTGGTGGCTGACGATGGGCATCGGTCTGCTGATCGCCTTCATGGGGATCGGGATCATGGGCATGTTCACGATCCAGTTGCCCCAGTCGGCGTACGCCATCAACCCCAAGGCCGATACGGCGTGGGGGTCGTTCCTTTTCGGCATCATGACCGCGATCCTGGGTCTGCCGTGTTTCGGCTTCGTGGCCGGTGCGCTGCTGGCGGGCGCGGCGACGATGCCGGCCACGACGATCATGATCATCTTCGCCTCGCTCGGGGTCGGCATGGCGCTGCCGTACTTTGTCCTCTCGGCCAAACCGTCGCTGGTGGAGAAACTGCCCCGCACCGGGCCGGCGAGTGAGCTGGTGAAGCAGGTCATGGGATTGCTGCTGCTCGCCGCCGCCGCCTACTTCATCGGCTCGGGCATGATCGCGCTGGTGAACGATGCGCCGTACCTGGCGCGACAACTGCACTGGTGGGCCGTCGCGCTCTTCGCCGCCATCTCCGGACTCTGGCTGATCGTTCGCACCTTCCAGATCTCGTCCCACCTCGCCCCACGGGTCAGCTTTTCGGTCATCGGCCTCATTATTGGGGGGGCGGCGATCGCCTATGCGACCAGTTCAACCCTGAATGCTCGCTCGAACACCTGGGTGGAGTACACGCCCGTTGCCTTCGAACGGGCCCGCGATGACGGCCGAATCATTCTGCTCGACTTCACCGCCGAATGGTGCATTAACTGTAAAGCGCTCAAGGCGGCCGTTCTCGATCGGGATCCGGTGCGCAGCCAGTTGGCGAAGTCGGATGTTGTCAAGTTCACCGTCGATCTCACCAGCACGCGGGCACCGGGGTGGGACTTCCTGAATGAACTCGGTCACACCGGAATTCCGCTGCTGGTGATCTACACCCCCGGCCGGGACGAGCCGTGGGAATCCAATGCCTACACCTCGCAGCAGGTCATGGCCGCGCTGGAGCAGGCCCGAACGCATCGGGCCGAAACCCTCGCGCAGCGATAGAGCTCATGGCCAGCCTTGCCGGTGAATCGTCCGCGGACGGCGCCCCGTTCTCACGCTCGATGCTGCACCGGGTATTGACCGCGCACCTCACCGGTGCGCCGGGCGTACTGCAGGCCTCGCTCCGGCGGGAAGCGTTTCAGCCCCTCCTCGCGCAAGCGCGGTGCGTGATCGCGTTCGTAGGCAGCAAAGGACG
>SKZB01000388.1 GCA_007127615.1 Phycisphaerales bacterium
GCAACGCGGCCAACAAGCGCCACAGTGCCTTCTCGTCGACACCCCTCCGTCGCTTCGTCGCTTCGTCCCTCCGTCGCTCGCGCCTTCCCCCCTCTCGAGGTCTCCCCATGTCCATCGACATCACCATGCCCCGCCTCTCGGACACCATGGAGTCCGGGACCATTCTGAAATGGAACGTCAAGGAAGGCGATGAAGTCTCCGCCGGCGACGTGGTGGCTGACGTCGAGACCGACAAGGCCACGATGGAAATGCAGGTCTACGACGACGGCACGATCGCCAAAATCGTCATCGAAGAAGGGGACACCGTCGATGTCGGCACGGTGATCGCCATCCTCGCCGAAGAAGGCGAAGACCCCGGCGAAGTCGATTCATCATCCGAATCCTCCGGGAAGAAGTCGGAGAAGAAAAAGGCCAAAGCGTCCGGTGAAGATGCGGACGAAGAAGACGAAGAAGATTCGTCGGATGATGAGAAGCGCAGCGCCACCGCGACGAAAGATCGCGATGACGATCACGACGACGATGATGAAGACGGTCCGGACCGTGGTTCGACGGATAGCGGTTCGAAGCCGAAGAAAAAAGACAAGTCAAAGGCGGCATCGCGCCGGGATGACGCCGGAGATGAACCGGACGATCGCCCGGAGAAGGATTCGGATCGTTCCCGCTCCGATGACGGCGCCGGCGGAAACGGACGCCTGCGCGTCAGCCCGGTCGCGCGGCGTCTCGCCGATGATCATCAGGTTGACGTTCGCAACATTCAGGGCAGCGGCCCCAGCGGCCGCATCATCAAGCGCGATGTCATGAACGCGATCGAATCCGGTGAGGAAACACGGGCCAGCGTGCCGCCCGCGGCGAAGCGGAAGTCACCCGGCGACGTCGCGCACCCGATCGTCCCCGCCGCGGCGCAGGATGAAGAGTCGGCGCCCGGTCCGCTCGAAGAGACCTCGATCAAACTCTCCAACATGCGGCAGACGATCGCGAAGCGGCTCGTCGAATCGAAGACCACGATTCCGCACTATCAGGTCACGCTCACCTTCAACATGGACCCGCTCCTCGAGTTGCGCAAGACGCTCAATCAGCAGCTTGAACCGCAGGGCGTGAAGCTGTCGGTGAACGATTTTCTCGTCCGCGCCTGCGCGATCGCCATGCACCGCCACCACGAGGTCAATGCCTCATGGGGCGAAGACCACATCAAAGTGCACGGCGAAGTCAATGTCGGGATCGCCATCTCGCTGCCCGCTTCGCGCGGCGGCGGACTGGTCGTCGGGGTCATTCGCAACGCCGATCAGGCGGGGCTGCGCGGCATCTCCGCGGAAACCAGACGCCTCGCGGAAAAGGCCCGCACGAAGGGTCTGTCCACGGAAGAGATGAGCGACTCGACTTTCACGATCTCGAACCTCGGTATGTACGGCGTGGAGCACTTTACCGCGATCATCAACCCCCCCAACTCCGCGATCCTCGCGGTCGGGGCGGCGATTCAGAAGCCGGTGGTTCGTGACGGCGCTCTGGCGGTCGGCCACGAGATGCAGGCCACCCTGTCACTCGATCACCGCGTGATCGACGGCGCGATGGCGGCGGAATACCTGCGCACGCTCAAGCAGATCATCGAAAACCCCGCTTCGGTTCTGGTCTGACGCGTCTGGTCTGACGCGCCGGGCCGAGGGCCGCCCCGGAGCGGTTCGGAGTGGCGACGCACGCCCCGTGCGCTGAGCCGGACTGCCCTCACTGCCCTCACTTCGTTCTTCCGGAACGGCTTCAGAATCCGCCGGCGCGCATGGTGTCGAGCGACTTCGGGAACGGAAAGTTTGCGAACACGCCCGTCGGCGCGAGTTCCCACATGCCGAGGGAGGGATAGACGTCGCCGCGGTACCCCGCTTCGAACATGGTGCGCAGAACGGATTCAAAGCTCGGTTCACTGCCGTCGCGATCGACCAGCCGGTTGGACTTCGCGCCGAGAAAACTCACCGAAGCGCAGGGCAGACGGTCATACCGGTTTTCGGTCATCTGCGCGACCTTGCGGAAACCGCGGCCGAGATCATCGAGTGTGAAGTGATCGCGTCCCGGCGGCCTCAGCAGCGCGAGGACCGTGACCGCGTCCATGTCGTATTTCAGAACGAGGACTTCATTCTCGGGAATGGAACCGGCGAAGGTCTTGGCGTGGGTCGTGATCGACTTGGCGTTCCACTGACTGGTGGGCAGGAGTTCCGCCAGTTCGCCGATCACACCGTGGCTGTTGTCTTCAGGGTTCACGCCGCAGATCAGGGTGCGGTACCGGTGGGCGAGCAGGTCGGCGAGCAGATGCTGGCCCCACTGCATGCGGATGCGATCACGGTCCTTGCTGGCCACGCGCGGGTCACCGGCGGGCAGCATGATGATCCGGTCGGCGCGCTGGTCGGCCTGAAGCAAGAGTTCACCCTCATCGTCGTACAGACGCGGGGTGTCGGCGGCGGATTCACTGGCGGCGGGGCTCTGCGACACGGGCAACTCCTTTCGTCGAAATGACGAAAGCCCAGTATATCACATCGCCCGAGCCTGCCGGGGGATCAGCCGCGCGGCTTGAAGAGCGCGGCATCGAGGATCGACCAGAGATGGACGATCCAGCCGAGAAGAAAAATCCACAGCACTGCGGCGAGGACGAACATGATCAGCGCCATGAGCAGGCGGCCCTGCACGAGCTGGCCCAGGCCGGGGATGAAGAAGCTGCAGACCGCGGCAATGACATTGCCCGTTGAACCCTGTCCCGACATCGGCGTTCCTCCCTCCTTGTTGGCGTTCTCAATCAGCCGGCGGTGCCGGAGAGTTTGCGCACCGTCATCATGAAGGTGCGCTTCATGTTGGTATGCATGCCGTAAACGATCACCGAGTACGTGACGGCCGCGATCGCCGCCCCCACGGTCAGACTGACGCGGCCGCTGCCCACGCCGGTGCGCAGCGCGCCGGGCATCGCATCCGCGGGGTACACGAGCGAGAACAGCAGGTTGATCGGGCTGAAGGCGTTCAGCACCGCGCCGATGATGCTCAGGCCACCCCGGCCGGCGAACCCGCAGAGGCTCACCACGCCGAGGATCGCAATCACGACGCCGACCGCGCCGATCACCGACCCGATGGTGCCTTTGCTCTTGATCGACCATTGCAGGCCGACCATCACGCAGAAGGCCACAAATGGAATCAGCAGCAGCGGCAGGGCGATCGCGGCTTCGGGCAGCACAACCTGCATCTGCACCGTCGCGGTGTCCACCGTGTCCTGCACGTAAACGCGGTCTTCCCGTCCCAGGCCGTTGGTCATGACGTAGATCGCCACCATGAGCATGGTCACGATCGGGACGAGCATCATCGGCAGGAGAAACTGGATCAGACCGCGCAGCTTGCCGGCGAGATAAGGCCCCGGTTGAATCGGCGTCGTCAGAATGATGTCAAGCGAACCGTCCTCACGCTCCCGGCTGACGGCGGTCGCGCTCATGTTGAGCGCAGCGAGCACGATGATCACGATCTCGGCGCCGACGATCGACGCGATGGCGGCCCGAAACTGCGTCGCATCGATCGTTCCGACGTGCAGAAGAACGATGAGGAAGAAACCGGCCAGCACACCGGCGGCGCCGAAACCCCAGCGGCCGAGGACGGCGGGCAGAGATTTGCCTCGGGCCACGGCTTCGCGCCACGCCACGGGGTTGTTTCCCACCGTGCGGGCCGGCCGTTCGAGCGCATCCTTCGCCCCGAGGCCGAACAGCCGCCGGTACCACGGCACCGTGCCGACCCGGGCGCCCATCAGCCGGACACGCAACGTGGAGAAGGCGATCATGAACGTGCTGAGCCCGATACACGTCCAGCAGAACGTGAAAATCGGATTCGACAGCCACCAACGGACGATCCAGAGGGCGCCGATCAGATCGATCGCGTCGTGCGGGATGTACATA
>SKZB01000249.1 GCA_007127615.1 Phycisphaerales bacterium
GGGGGTCGTCATGGGCAGTCGTCGTGGCGGGGGGTGGTGAGGAGGAATCGGTCGAAAGCGGGTAAGGATCCGGCGGGGGGTCGCTCAGGCCGGGGTCAGAACCGGCAGGGGAAGCGAATCCCGGACCGGCCGGCCGATGATCGCGGTTGGGGCGACATCGGTCACGGTGCAATACATCAGCGTACCGCGCGGCCGATCGGTCGGCACCTGAATTTTCGCGTAATGATCACATCGGCCGCTCATCCAGCCGGGCCGGCCCTTGACCGGCTGCTCGAGAATGACGCGAACCGTCCGGCCGCGGAGCCGGCGAAGGTAGCGGATCGCCAGCCCGTCTTCGGGGTCGAGTTCGCGGTCGATCAGCGCCCGGACACGGGCCTTCCGGGTGCGGTCATCGACGAACTGATCGGTCCAGCGGGCCGCGGCGGTGCCGGCGCGGGGGCTGAACGGAAAAACGTGCATATGCAGATAGCCGACCCGTTCGGCGACGCTTTGCGTGGCGGCGAAATCCGCGTCGGTCTCCCCGGGAAAGCCGCAGATGATGTCCGTCGTGATCGCAGGCGGCAGGCGATCGATGGTGAGCGATTGGTTGACCCGCTCGATCATTTCCAGATAGTCGGCCACCGTGTACTGCCGGTTCATTCGCCGGAGAATCCGGTCGCTTCCCGATTGGAGCGGCAGGTGCAGGTGCGGCACGACGACCGGCTGGTTGGCGAGCATGGCGTCCAGCAGGGGCTCGGAACAGTCCCCCGGCTCCATGCTGCTGATTCGAAGTCTCTGCAGGCCATCAACTTGCGCGACCGCATCGACCAGGTCGGCCAGCGGATGGGCGTGGCGGTGGGTCTGCTTGCGGCGGAGGGCGGTTTCGTGGCCGAACGCGCCGATGAAGATCCCGGTGAGGACGATCTCCCGGTGGCCGAGCTCGACGAGCTGCTTCGCCTCTTCGGCGGCATCGCGGAGCGATTTCGACCGCAGCGTTCTGCGAATTTTCGGGATGATGCAGAAGGTGCAGTGGGCGTCGCAGCCGTCCTGAATGCGCAGCTCGGCCCGGATATGCCGGGCGGCATCGTTCGTGGAGGTTCGGTCGCGTCCCCGGCTTCGCCCCCGGGGCGGCACGACGGGGAGGCGATGAATTCGTGCCGGTGGATCATTTCGCCGGTGGAATGGGGAACTTTCGCAGGTGCTCCCGCGTAGCATGGATTGACGCGGATGATTATTCAGCCACTCGTCGAGTTGCTCGGCCAGACGCTCGATGAGAAGGGCCGAATCGGAATCATCATGGTGCGCGATGACGGACGGCTCGCCGACGAGTCTGGCCGCTTCGCGCGGATTGGTACCGGCGTAGCAGCCGGTGACCAGAATTTTTGGCGAAACGGGCGGCTTGTTGCCGCCATCGCCCGGAATCTGATGATGGACCTGACTCGATGGATCGCCGATGGTGGGTGCCTGATCACCGTGCCGGACCGAACGGCGGGCCGCGCGGCGAATGGCCTGGCGACTTTTGGCCGCCGCGGCCTGAGTGACGCTGCACGTGTGGATGACCTCAAGGTCAGCCCGCGCGCGCCGCTCCGCCGCCACGAGACCACGCTCGCGCAAGAGCGTTTCGATTTCACGAGACTCGGCGTGGTTGACCCGGCAGCCGAGCGTGCGGATTCGGTAGGTCGGCGGACGCATGCTTCCTTCCATGCTATCCGGCGTTCGCGCCTGCGTCAGCGGGAGAGATCGACTTCCCGCGCGGGATCGAAACCGCGGGCAATCGCTTCGCGCTGCCTCGTACCATTCGCTATCATTCAGGATTCACGGCGTTCTGGAGCGTTCGCCTCGCAGCGCTCCCTTGAGCAGGATTCGGAGTATCCGACATCATGGCAATGAAAGCGGCTTGGGGTATCGAAATCGGCGCGTACGCGATCAAAGCGCTTCGCCTCGAACGCGACGGAGAAGAGGTTTCGGTGACCGACTTTGCGGTGATCCCGCACAAGAAAGTTCTTACCACGCCTGACCTCGATCAGGACGAAATGGTTCGACTGAGTCTCGGGCAGTTCATCTCCCAGAAGGAACTGGAAGGCGAGCATCTGGTCATGAGCGTGCCGGGGCATTCGGCCTTTGCGCGTTTCGCCAAGCTTCCCCCCGTGGAGCCGAAGAAGGTTCCCGACATCGTGAAATTCGAAGCGGTGCAGCAGATTCCCTTCCCGATCGATCAGGTCGAGTGGGACTACGAGACGTTCACTTCAGCCGACACGCCGGAGATCGAAGTCGGCATCTTTGCGATCACCCGGGAACGTGTGCAGCAGAAGCTCGGACTTTACGGCGAACTGGGCGTCACGCCGGAAGCGCTGACCCTCAGCCCCGTGTCGGTCTACAACGCGATGGCCTATGACTTGAGTCTCAAGTCCGAATCCGATCCGGTGATCTTTCTCGACATCGGCACCCAGGCGACGGACGTGGTGATCGTCGAACAGGGCCGCTGCTGGATCCGCACCTTCCCGCTCGGCGGAACGCACTTCACCGAAGCGATCGCCAATGCCTTCAAACTCAGCTACTCCAAGGCCGAGAAACTCAAGCAGGAAGCATCGAGCAGCAAATACGCCAAGCAGATCATGCAGGCGATGCGCCCGGTGTTCAGCGACCTGCTCCAGGATCTGCAGCGGTCGATCGGCTACTACCAGTCCCTGCACCGAGAACGCGAACTGAAAACCATGATCGGGCTGGGATCGACGTTCAAAATCCCCGGCCTGCGGAAGTATCTCGGTCAGCAGTTGCAGCTCAACGTGGCGCGGCTGGATGAATACAAGCGCATCAGCGTCGCGGGACGTGAAGCGGCATCCTTCGCCGAGAATGCGGTCAACATGGCCACGGCTTACGGTCTCGCGCTGCAGGGGGTGGGCAAGGCGACGATTACCGCCAACCTCGTCCCCACCACGACGTTGCGGGAGCAGATCTGGCTTTCCAAGACGAAGTGGTTCGGCCTCGCCGCGGCGATCGCGATCATCGGGTCATCGATCACGCTCTACCGACCGATCACCGACGGCATGCGGATGGACCCCGGCGGCGAGCCGGCGGAAGTGCGTACGGCCATCGATCGCGGAAGGAATTTTGCCAACGAATATCAGAACCTGCTTTCCGGCGGTGAGTCGGGGCACACTCTGGCCAATATGATGCAGTTGACCGCCGATCGTGAGATCTGGCCGCACCTGCTGCTCGATGTCTCGGGGGCACTGGCCTCCAGCAATCCACAGCCGGAACTGCTCGCCAATGATCTGGAAGCCATTCGGTCCATCGCCCCCGGGCAACGTCGGCTGATCGAACTTCGACGGCTTGGGGCGGAATACATTCATGGTGATGAAGGGCAATCACGCCGACTGCGCGTCACCGTCAACGTGAGATTGAGTCACGAAAGGCCGGATGAATTCCTGACCAGTACGGTGGCGGCCTGGCTGCGGTCTGAAGAGACGCGGGCCGGTCGTCCCTACCGGATTCTCTCCGATTCGGTCAGCATCAACCCGGGCCAGATCGAAACCCAGACCGTGCGCGAAGAGCCGGGCCGGCCGACGGGTCGTGGCTCGGGTGATACCGGTACCGGTGCCGGTGCCGGTGCCGGTGCCGGCGGCGGCGCGCTGGGCGGTGCCGGCGGTGGCCGTGGTGGGGCGTTCCAGGGTGGTGGCGGCAGTCGTGGCGGTGCGCTCCAGGGAGGCGCTGGCGGCCGCGGGACCGGTCAGCGCGATGACGCGGGTGAAGCGACCGGTATTGGCGAACTTGATGAGCTTGCACCGGTGCCGGCATCGCCCGCCTTCTTCCCGGGCGGAAGTGAGTATTACCTTGCTCGAATCACCTTCGAAGTGGAGATCATCCGCGAATCCGAACGCGGACAAACCGATGATCCACAGCAACTCTCGGGTCATGAAGCCACAC
>SKZB01000100.1 GCA_007127615.1 Phycisphaerales bacterium
CGCCACGGCGGCTCTGCGACATGATCCAGAGCCTCATCGCCCCTCTCCGGGGCAGCAAGGACTCTCATACCAACTGGATCAGACTTTGGGAGCAGGCCACCTCGGCCGACGGTTACTCATTAACGACATTAGTCACGCAGACCTCGATAAAATCCTGGCAGAATGAAGGGGAGCATGAAAGTGCCGGGATCGAAAATAGCGACAATCATCCAGTACCAAGCCAGCCCCGGGACTGGAGCGAGTAGTAGACCGGTCGCCAACAATGCCCCACCGAGAGCGGGCACCAGGGATCCCCGCTGATTGATCAGAAAGTACCAGTTTCCGAGGGCGATCCACGCGCCGAGGCAAGCGGCGACAACCGCTATTGTGATTAGGATGATAGGCATGTTATTGGTCGGCCTCGCCGCCCCAGATGAGCGACGTGTCATCCATTCTGCAATCGACGCTCCTTGCGCTTCGAATATATATGGACCATGACTGCAAAACTGACACCTATGATGGTAGACGGTGTCATAAACAGAAGATAAGCCATCTGAGTCGACATATTGGTGTCTGCGTCCGGGCTACGTTGTGCCTCCTGTATCAAAGTAAGGCACCAAAACCACACGCCAAAACACATTGCAAACAAGACGCAGTGCCCCCTCAGCGGCCATCCTTTCTGGACATCAACACCGCGCTTGTCCAGGTACATGCCCACCGAACCAAGGATCAGGACCATAACGAGTATGGTGAAGGTGAAAATCCCCGTTGCCCTGACGAGCTTGCTCCACTCGATCGTGTCCATATCAACCTCCCCCGACTCAGCCAGCTCCGCAACCGACTGAAGTGCCAGAAGAATTGATGGTCCACACATCGTCACTGTAGGTGACGACTCGGGCAGGAGCGTGAGCAAGAACCATTCAGACATCGGCGACCTTTTGCAACAGATCAACTCTACACCTTAAGGCGAACACGGATCAATCCACGGAAGGACAATGATGCCTGGGATCGGCTTGTCAGGCCCTGCCCCAGAGCCACCACCAGAGCCATCGCCAGAGCTACCGCCAGAGACAGGAGAATCGCCGCCAGGTGGGCAGCCATCGCCGAAGCAGCACGCCCAGGGGATACGACTACCATAACATACCCAGTCAGTTCATCCCTTGTCGGGTTCGAGCTCTCGCTTGAGTTGAACGCTACGCACACAGCAGTGGTCGCCACAATTGTGCATCACCCGACCGGACCTTACCATGGCGGTGATTGGCCGGGGCTCTCTCACTCAATCCCACCGCAATGGCCCATCGCATGCCTCTTCGAATCGGTATCCCCAGGGAAGTTTTTCCGGGCGAAAGACGGGTGGCCGGAACGCCGCGCACGGTCAAGCGGCTGGTGCAGATGGGCTTCGAGGTGCGCGTGCAGGCCGGCGCCGGGCGCGAGGCGGAACATTACGACAGCATGTACGACGAAGTCGGCGCCACGCTCCTTGAGGATGTCGAGAAGCTCTGGGCCGATTGTGACATCTTCCTCAAGGTCCGCCCGCCCGAATTCAATGACGAGATCGGCCAACACGAAGCGGATCTCATCCGCGAGGGATCATGTCTGATCGGCTTCATCTGGCCCGGACAGAACAAAGAACTCCTGGAGAAACTCAAGGCCCGGAAGGTGACCACGATTGCGATGGATTGCGTGCCGCGCATTACGAGGGCGCAGAAGGTCGATGCGCTGAGCGCGATGGCGAACGCCGCCGGCTACCGCGCGGTGATCGAAGCATCAAACCACTATCCACGCTTCTTCGCCGGCCAGACCACGGCGGCGGGCACGGTGACGCCCGCCAAGGTACTCATCATCGGCGCGGGCGTGGCGGGACTGGCCGCCATCGGCGCGGCTCGCGGCCTGGGCGCGATCGTTCGCGCTTTCGATACCCGGCCGGAAGTCGCCGAGCAGGTCGAAAGCATGGGGGCGGAGTTCCTGCGCGTGAAGCTTCCCGAGGAAAGCGGCGCGGGCGAAGGCGGCTACGCGAAGGAAATGTCCGAGACGTTCCTCGAAGCCGAACGAAAACTCTTCGCCCAGCAGGCGATGGAAGTCAACATCATCATCACCACCGCGCTCATCCCCGGCAAAGATGCCCCCAAACTCATCACCGCCGGCATGGTCGAGTCCATGCGCGAGGGCTCCGTTATCGTCGATCTCGCCGCCCAACAGGGCGGCAACTGCACGCTGACCCAGCCCGACCGTGTCATCGTCCATCAGGGCGTGCGCATCATCGGCCACACCGACCTCCTCAGCCGCATGGCCATTCAGACCAGTTGGCTCTACGGCATGACCCTGGTGAACATGATCGAGGAAATGGGCGGCGCGGAAGATTTTGAGATCGATCCGGAAAACGAAGTGGTCCGCGGCGCGATGGTGACGCACCGGGGCGAAATCACCTGGCCGCCGCCCCGGAAAGAGCAGCCGAAGCCGGAACGAACGGAGCCGCCGTGGAATGAAGCGGCCGCGATTGAGCATGCCGAGGAGGGCGATGCGAAGACGGCGAAGAAACCGAAGAAGTCCTTCGCCGCCGCGGTCTGGCTCCTGCTCGCCGTCGCCGCGATGATCGCCGTCGGCTGGAATGCGCCGGAATCGTTCCTCAAACATCTGACCGTGTTCGTACTCGCCGTCTTCGTCGGCTGGCAGGTCATCTGGAACGTCACGCCCGCGCTGCACACACCGCTCATGAGCGTCACGAACGCCATCAGCGGGATCATCCTCATCGGCGGCGTGATGCACATCTCCGGCGGTTTCTCATCCCCCGCCACCTGGCTCGGCTTCGTTGCGGTCCTCATCGCCGCGATCAACGTGGCCGGCGGTTTTCTCATCACCCGCCGCATGCTTTCGATGTTCCACAAGTAACCCATGCCCTATTCGCTCGTCACCATCGCCTACATCATCGCTGCGGGACTGTTCATTCTCAGTCTCTCGGGGCTCGCGAATCCGGAGACATCGCGGCGGGGCAATCTCTTCGGCATGATCGGGATGCTCATCGCCCTGTTCGCCACCGCCGCGAGCGATATGGTCACGGGTTATCTCGCGCTCATCATCGCGCTCGCCCCCGCTGCCATCATCGGCATTGTCGTCGCGGCCCGGGTGAAAATGACCGACCTGCCGCAACTTGTCGCCATGCTGCACAGCTTCGTCGGCGCCGCCGCGGTGCTGGTCGGCTTCGCAACGTTCCTCGATCCCGAAGTCGCGGGGCACGGGGGCGGTCGTGGCGGCATTCTCCTCGGCGAAATCTACATCGGCGTCGGCGTTGGTGCGATCACCTTCACCGGCTCGATCATCGCCGCGGGCAAACTGCACGGCGTGATCTCCGGCAAGCCGCTCCTTCTACCCGCTCGCCACATCATCAACCTCTTCATGCTGATTGCCACGATCATCCTCGGCGTGCTGTTCATTCGCGCGGGAGGCGTCATGGAGGGCCAGCCGCTCACCCTGCCGATCGTCTATCTCACCCTCGCCACCATCATCACGCTTCTTCTCGGCGCGCACCTCATCGCCGCGATCGGCGGGGCGGACATGCCCGTCGTGGTGTCGATGCTGAACAGCTACTCCGGCTGGGCCGCCGCCGCCGCGGGCTTCATGCTCGCCAACGACTTGCTGATCATCACCGGCGCGCTCGTCGGCTCCAGCGGCGCCATCCTCAGCTACATCATGTGTCGCGGCATGAACCGCTCGTTTGTCAGCGTCATCCTCGGCGGCTTCGGTACCGAAGAAGGTCACATCGCCGAGGGTTCCGGCGGCGAGCACTTCCCCATCGAGATCCCCGAAGCCGTTTCGCTGCTCAGTCGCGCCAAGAGCGTCGTCATCGTGCCCGGCTACGGCATGGCCACCGCCCGCGCCCAGCACGCCCTCGCCAGGGTCACCGGACACCTGCGCGATCAAGGCG
>SKZB01000345.1 GCA_007127615.1 Phycisphaerales bacterium
CACGGTCTGAATGTTGTTCATATCCTGAATGCCGGGCACGAACAGGATCGGCCGGCCCATCTCCGTCGCGCGACCGACGGCCTCGTCAACGGCTTCCAGGCCGGCGATTTTCCGGATCTTCAGGTCGACGCCCTTCTGCGCCAGGTAGATAAAAAGAACAATCCAGAAGGAGATGAGCAGGGTCAGGCCGAGAAACCAGCTTCGGTTCGGATCGAACCAGCTGCGGGTCGTACTGACCGGTTCGTCCAGTTCGACCGGCTCAGACTCCGTGCCGTCGACTCCGACGGAGACCAGGCGGTACATGAACGAGCGGCTCGGTCGGATGACGAAGCGGTCGCTGTCCTGAAACTCGTCGCGCTGGAGCGTGAGATCACGAACGCCGGCCACGAGTTCGTATTCCGGCTCGATCCCCGGGTCGGTCACATCCGCGCGGTAGAGTCGATACCCCTGCAAACGCGCCACATCCAGGGTGATGTCGTCATCGGGCGACAACCCCCACGACAGAACGATCGTGTTGCCCGCATCGTTCGGATGGTCTTCGGCGAGAAGGTGCGCCGGCGGCGCGGGCGGCGACACGGGGGCCTGCTCAGTCAGTTCACCGGCTGCGTTTTCGGTATTCTCCGCGGCGAGTTCCTGAGCGAGGTCCTGGGCGTGCGCCATCGGGAGGGCGTGCGTCGACAAGAGCCAACCGATCATCGCGATGATGGTCAGCACGCCGGACGGAACTCGCTTGTGCCGGTGGTTCACTCTTCGATCAGCTCCACGTTCGCTCGGGGAATGACAACAGTCTCACCGGAATTGAACTTGACTTCAAGTACGCGGGCTTTGGATCCCGAGCCGAGGACCTGCGGCTCGTGCGGCAGCGCGCTGACTTCGCCGATCAGGCCGAAGTATGGATCGCGGATGATGCGTACCGGTCGCCCGAGATCCAGGGCGCCGGTCGTGTGGGCCGGCTCCCTTTCCCGCTCGAGCTCCTCGCCGGTCAGCGGAACGATGACCTCCGGCCGCATGACCCCCGCGCGAATCTGCGTCGCGCCGTTGACCGAGGCGAGATCGCCCTCGCGCGACTTCAGGAGCGAAAACGTGCTTTCCGCCATGGCGATGTCGCCGAACCCTTCGGTGATGATGAGCGTGAGGCCGACCTTCTCCGAGCCGGTGATCGCGACCCCGAGGTCGTAGCCGAGAAAATCGCGCAGATCCTGATCGTCGATCCCCCCGGTGACGAGCGCCGCCGCGCCGACCTCGATCGCCTTCTTGATCGCCTCATCGGTCACCCGTGCCCCGCCGATGACGACGGCGTCCTTCATTTCGGGCGTGATCACATCCGGCGTGAGATCCTGCTCGTGCGAAGCGCACGCGAGGCGGATCGGGCCGTGCGTCTCGCCGCCGATCCCGAAGATCCCCTGCACGTAGGAGACCTCCGCTTCGATCAGGCATCCCTCTCCGGGCAGCACTTCGACGATGCGGCCGGTCATGTACGCCAGCACGCGCACCGGCTGCTGGCCGCCGCGCAGGATGACCTGGCCCGTCACACCGGAAATCGACTCCACGGTGCCCGCGACCTTGGATTTGTACTCCGTGCGGAACAGGCCGAAGATGCCCTTGGTGCGGGCGATGATCTGCCCGACCTGCACCCGCTCGCCTTCCTGAATCAGCATGCATTCCGGCACATCGCTGGGCGGCATCGAGAGCAGGTTGGCCATGTTGAGCGGGTAGACATCGCCCGGCATGAACGTTTCCGCGACGACGTCGCTTGAAGAAACCTCATCGCCGACCTTCACGAGCACTTCGCCGGAAATCGGCAGGACGCGCTTCACGCGGTGGGTGATGCGGTTCGTGACTTTCAGTCCTGGGGTGTACGCCTGGGCCATGAATAAAGATTCTGAAGACAGGGATCAGAGAAAACAGTCTTGGGGTGCGCCGGTTTTCCGCCGCCAGGGGCGACCTTGCCGAGAGCTTGCGAGAACATGCCGAGAACACGCCGAGAACATACCGAGAATTCAGAAGAACGCGCCGCTTACCATTCCCTACTTCGACTTACGCTGAACACCCATCCGGTCAACCGGCCCCCGCCGCGGCCGGCTCTTCTTCGGGGTAGAGCTGAACCGCCTCGACCCAGGCGGTCATCGCGGTGCGGCAGGCGCTGCGCTCTTCCGGCAGCACGAGCGGCCGGCCGCGGGCATCGAGTATCAACCCGACCGTCCCGCCTCGGACCTGCGTTTCGACCTTTTTCCTGGGTCCCTGACCGAGATCAAAGCCGCGCATCGGCGTCAGTGACACCATCGCCGTTTCGCCTTCACCCAGCGGCAGAAGTTTGACCTCGCCGTACTGCATCACGCCCGACTCTTTAAGCGTTTCACCCTTGATCTCGTACTCGAAGCACGGCTTGCCGGGCTTGCCCTGTCCCTTCGGCGCAATACAGGTACCCAGGTTGATCAGACAATCCCGTTCGAAGACCTCGACCGCCGCCTGGGCGTGGACGGCGGCGAGCACGCCGAGATGCGGCATCATGAAAATCGAGTCCTTCGCCAGCCGCGTCACGCCCTCGGGCTCGAAGGCGTCGACCAGCATCATCGCCGTCTGGTGCATGCGCGGCGCGTGGCTGAGCACGCCGCCGGAAGCGACCAGCAGATCGAGCTTCATGTTGTTGACGATCGTCTGTCCGCCGACCTCCTGGCTGAAGGTGTCCCCGACGGTGCGCTGCTGCTGGACGCCCTTGAGGGTGGTCGCGAACTCCTTGTGCTGAATGTAGGCCAGCCGGAGCGCTTCGCGGGAGACGGCCTGCTCGAAGACGAGTGCCTCGCGGGTCTGCGGGATCGTCGTCGGCCGGATCATTTTGTTCTTGACGCGGTTGCGCAGCTCGCGTTCATCCATGTCGAAGTGCACCCAGCGGAGGACGTTCTCCATCCCCGCTTCGGCGCAGACGTTCGAGATGGAGTAGCTCATGCCGAGGTTCGCGCTGACGGTGCGGTTGAACACCCCGTCAAAGACGCTGAACATGTCGGTGGTCGCCCCGCCGATATCGACGCCGACGACGTTGATCTTCTGATCGGTGGCGATGCGCTGGAGAATGTTCCCGACCGCACCGGGGGTGGGCATGATCGGCGCGTGCGTCCACGACATGAGCCGGTCGTACCCCGGCGCGTGGGCCATGACGTGCTCGAGGAAGAGATCGTGAATCGCATCGCGGGCGGGGCCGAGATTCTCCCGCTCCAGCACCGGCCGCAGGTTGTCCACGATCGTGAGATCAATCGATTCATCGAAGACGTCCTGGATCAGCGGCGCGGCTTCCTTGTTGCCGGCGTAGATCAGCGGCATGGTGTACTTGCTGCCGAAGCGCGGCTGGGGTTTCGCCGGCGCGATCAGTTCCGCCAGCTGAACCACGTGCGCTTCCGTGCCGCCGTCCACCCCGCCGGAAAGCAGGATCATGTCCGGCCGGAGTTCGCGGATGCGCTGAATCTGCTCGTGCGGTTTGCGCTTGTCGTTGGAAGCGATCGTGTCCATGACGATCGCGCCGGCCCCGAGCGCGGCCCGCTTGGCGCTCGCGGCGGTCATTTCCTTCACCACTCCGGCGACCATCATCTGCAGACCGCCGCCGGCCGAGGAAGTGGAGATATAGATGTCGCAGCCGGTATCGCCCTCGGCGGGATGAATGAGTCTCCCGTTCTCATCGACGAGCTTGAGCCCGGCGAGTTCCTGAACTTCCGTGACCGCGTTCGTCACGCCGATGGTGACGTCGGCGAAGGGTTCCTCGACGGTGGTCGGCGCTTCCCCGCGATGCGTCTGGCGGTAGACCCCATCGACCTTCTGAATGAGGATCGCCTTCGTAGTCGTCGAGCCACAGTCGGTCGCGAGGATGACGTTGATTTTTTCGGGGTCGAGGGTCATGCGGGGGGGGG
>SKZB01000186.1 GCA_007127615.1 Phycisphaerales bacterium
CCGTGCCTCCGTGCCTTCGTGCCACCGTGCCTATCTACCTGCCTTCTCCCGTTCACTCTCCCCCCGCCAGCAGACCGAGGAACACACCGGCAAACATGGCGAAGCCGGCCCAGACGATGATGTGCCCGATCGCCCAGATACCCTCGACGACCGCATCGGTGCGTGAGAGCAGCCACCACATGCCGGTGACGACGAGGAGTGTGTAGATGAGACAGAGGCCGGCGAAAGCGCTCGCGCGCGCGAGCTGCGCTCTTCGCCGGGGCCAGGCGGCTTCGCCGGGGCTGAGGCCGCTCTTCCGGCGCAGATTCCAGACAATGTAGCCGAACGCGCCGCCGAGTCCGATGAGAAACGTGATCGTGATGCCGCGCACGTCCGCGATGTCCGGATCGGCCATTTCGGACCACGCATCGCCGAAATCAAGCATGAAGATTGCGCCGATCAGCATCGCCAGCCAGACCGCGGAGAAGTTTCCGAAGAACGCCCCGTACTCAATGAGCATCCCCCGCCGGGGCTTCCCGGCCTGCCGGCGCAGATCGTTTCGCAGCGCGGCCGATGAGCGGAGCAGATACCGGTCCAGACACCACTGACGAACGAGGCGCACCGTTTCCACCGCCGCGGCATTCGTTCGCAACGGCGCGTAACGCTCCGCTTCCGCAAGCTGCAGGACCCGCTGCTCTTCGTTGCGCTCCGTTGCTCGAACCGCAAGCTCGCACCACAGCGCCACCTGGCTGCGCGTCATGCTCGCTCGGTCGGACTCGGTCCAATGTAACGTCGCGGCGGTTTCGTTCGCTTCGTGAAGTTCGCGCGAGAGGGACCGATCGAGCAGATCGCGTTCGAGTTTCCATGCATCAACCGTCCCGGTGGCGCGTTCCGTGGCCCAGTGACGCAGTGATTTCCAGAATATCCGGACCAGATGGCCTCTCAAGAGATCATGCTCGATCCGTCCGATCTCGGCAAACACGGTCGCGCACGCATCGAAATTGAGTTGGTCTTTGCGTAGAGCGGCTTCGGGCCATTGGCCGAGAACCTGTTCAACCGCCTCGCCCCAGGCGTGAAGCGCGGCATCGCACTGCGTTTGCACGTGACGCAACTGCGCCGCTTCGAATCGGGGCAGCGATCGGGCCAGTTGAATCAGATGTGAATCCAGCATCGATCGCAACGCCGCCACGGCTTCGCGCACTTCATCGCCGCTGCGCCAGTCGGAGGGAAGCAGCGCGTGCGCCAGCGTCTTGATGCGCAGCAGGTCCGGGGCAAGTTCGCGCTGCCAGCGGTTCAAGGTTCGATCCGACCAGGCCGGGTACCCATCCTGCAGGACGGCGTGTTGCTCGCCGTGCAATGCGTGCAGCACGCCCAGAACGGTCCCGGGACGACCGGGCTGTCCGTCTGCGGCCTCCCCGATCGTCTCAACCAGTTGCTCCAGATGCGCGGGCAGATCATCATCCGCTTCGTCAAGCAGCGCCTGCAAACGCTCACGCAATCGCGCAAGCGATCGGCCGAAGGCGTCGTCCGTTCCGATCGTGGTCGCTGCCTCCGCATGTCGCTCGACCATGCTGAGAACATCGACGACGGTGCCGTCGGTTTGGCGGAAGGTCCGACCCTCGCAGAGCACGGCCAGCGCGGGGAAAAAGCTTCGGTGCGGCTCGCGAACCTCGAGCAGCGCCAGGAACCGCTCCGGCGAAAAACGCTCATCGTGCCTCAGCTTCCATCGCAACTGGTGTTCAAACGCATCCACGAGCCCGGACAACAGCGGCGAAGTGCGGCATGATGGCAGAAGCGCCAGCAACGTCCGCGCATCGTCGATCCGGTGCAAGGTGCGCACATCGATCAGTTCTTCCGCGCCGGGCGGCTCCCACGTCAACAATCGCAGAAGTAACCGCGCGGCCGTGCCCGTTCCGCCCTCATCGGATTCGTGCTCATCACCGGCGTCGATCCCCTGCCGAATGAGTCGCGAGATCAACTGGGCCGGCGGGCGCGGATCATGTTGAATCAGATCGAGCAGAAGCATGGCGTACAGCGCCCGCTCACGCTCACCGTGACTCAGCCACGCCTCGCGCAGCGCGAGGGTGCGGCACAGATCATCCACCAGTGTGATCTGATGCTCGCTTACCGTCCGTGAGAACAGACCATCGGCCGGCCGCAGATCGCCGTCCCGTTCATCGCGGGCGAGAAACTCAATCCGCCGCAGGACGGAACCAGGCATCAGCGATCCGGAAGCGGACGGCCCCTCCGGCCCATCGGCAATGGACAGCGGTTCATCGGCCTGCTGGCGCGCGTGCCAGAGCGACCATCGCGCATACGAAAAATGCGCTGCCGTATCGTGCGGACTCCGCTCGGCCATATCGCGCACCATCGGTTCAGCGCGATCGTGCGGCAAGGTTGCGAGATACCGCAACAGATCATCGATCCGGCAGAGCCCGGCAACCCGTCTCCCGAATCGGCCTTCGGGAAGCGATTGCAGTGCTGCGACCTCGCGCTCGTACTGCGTTCGCCAGATGGCGGCAGCCGCATCCCCGCATGCAGGCAATAATTCGCCGAACCGCTGCACCGTTGCCCGGGAGACGCGCTCCAGCGGCAGTCGCGTGATCTCTTCCAGTGTGTTTCGGCAGACGGCGTTGAGGGTGTCATCGCCGGGCCGCATCTCCCGCTGAACCTGCAGGGCGAGCAGCACGATCGAAAGGTCCGCGGCATTCTCGGGGATCACGACGTGCTCCCCCCGCTGCGCGATCGGTTCGCGCGTCAGCTCAAGTTCGGGAACGTCGGTTCCGGAGGCCGTGATGAGCGCAAGCAGAATGCGCCGCGCGGGCCGCGTGCCGTTGAGCTGGACCGGCTGCCCCAGCGCGATCCCGCGATCATGAGCATAACGCTGCAAGTAGGCCTGCAGTGCGGCGGAGTGATGCAGATGACGCCCCATCGCCAGCGCCGCCGGCTGGTAGAGGTCGGCGACCGAGGCGCGGAAGAAAAACGTCACGAACGGCGCGAGCGATTCATCCCACACCTCGACCGCGTGCAGCACTTCGAGGCGCGCGGCAAGCTCATCGCGATCGAGCACGTTCTTCCAGTCCGCGATCTCTGAGAGAACGCCGGCACATTCGAGCAGTGCGCCCGCCAGTGATCGCGCTTCACGAGGCGGCAGGCGGAGTCGATCGAATCGCCGGAGCAATGCGGCGGCGCTCCAGCGGATCTGACCGGCGGAGCCCGCAGCCTCATCCGCATGGGTTGAATCTGTTGTGAGCAACCGCAGCAGGGCGCGGTGATCGACCGAGTCGCTGCCGATCGCTGTACGCAGCACTTCCAACCGTTCCGCAGTCGATCCCACGCCGATCATCCGGAAAATCCGGTTTGCATTGTGGTCGGGTTTATCAGATGGGGCCGTGTGCGCCATGGTGCGATGATCGCATGAATTCGACGTTTCGGCACCGGAACCGGAACGCTGCCGGGCGCAGATATCCCATGAGCTTCAAAAAACCTCGACACGCCGCGTCCTTCGCCTTATATTGAACATGATCGTTCCGGGGTGGCCCAACACGCCCACCGCTCCGGGTGAACTCGGGTTTGTATTTTTGAATACGTGGAGGAGTATTGCGCATGTACCAGAGAACTCTTTTGAGGAGTCCCGCGGTCGCGGCGATCGGCTGCGCGGCGGGACTGAGTGCCATCTCGATGGCGGACTGGATTCATTTCGTAGACCAGACCGACCAGCGACTGATCACCGATGCGCCGTTCGGCGCTGAAGACTTCCAGGAGCGCGATTACGCCTGGGCGGATCTGAACAACAACGGCTGGGTCGATCTCGTCGCCATGCGCAAGCAACCGGGCACCAGCCCCGGCCTGCGCACCAACCGGCTCTTCATGAACGAGCAGGGCGTCCTCGTGGACCGCACCGCCGAGTACGCCAG
>SKZB01000375.1 GCA_007127615.1 Phycisphaerales bacterium
AGCGGTTCATCCGGCGTCCGCATCAATGACGAATCGATTCCGGAAGCGCCGGACCCACGGGTGACGCCGGGGGGCAGGCGGGGTTATGAAGGGTCATGGAGAGACATGGCGCGTCATGGCGCGTCATGGTGGCTCCTGGTGAATCATGCGCCGGATGATCGCGATTTTCGGGCCGATTCATCACCGGACAGAAAGTGGCGGAAGATCAGCAGCCCGCACCACATACCGAGCGCGACGAGGCCGATGAGCAGGACCGCGGACCATTGGGCGGTGCTGGGCAGCGTCGCGCCGCGGTCGGTCAGGGCCCGGACCACCGCCACCGGTCCGAGCAACACCAGATCAGAAGCGTCGAAAACATCGAGGCGTCCCCCGGCACCGGCCAGGGGACCGATCAGGCAGACCCCGAGGCAGATCGCCATGACGAACAGGCGCGGGGTGAGTCGGTTGGTTCCCGTGGCCGAAGCGATCAGCGCGCCGACCAGCGCCATCCAACCGAGCAGGGTGAGATCCAGCGCGATCGTGCGCGGCACGGTCCAGGAGGTAAACAAACGCGGCAGCCAGATGACCACCTGCAGAAGCGTTCCCAGCACCAGCATGTCGAGCCAGACCTGTCCGACCGGTCGCTCGAAGCGCTCCTGGCTCAGCCGCAGCAGGGGCCAGCCGACCGCCAGGCCGACCACGATCGACTGCAGCAGCAAACGCAGGGAGGGCTCCAGGCTTGCCGAGGAGGGCTGGAGGGGCATCTGCACCCCGACGGTCAGGAGCCATGAGCCAATGAGCCAGAGGCCGGCCAGAAAGATCAGGCCGGTCGGCAGAATCAATGGGGATGTTCGGGAACGCCGCTCAACCAAGGGAATCACCCGTTCCGCAGATTATCGCCGCCATCGACGCGGGGGCACTCAATCCCGATTTTCACGTCGGGTGATGACCACCTCATGGTGCGACGTGATATCCAGATCGTCGCGGTACCCGCCGTTGATGTGACCGTAGTTGTGGTAGAAGTTGTTGAGGTAGGCGAGTTTTCGATCGACGGTCGCCTCGAGTCCGGACTCTTCCCCGGGCGCCGAACCCCACGTGATGCGGGTGCCTTCATCGGTGATGAGGCGCATCGGCCGTCCCTGAAGATGATCGGTCACGTTGATGGCGGTCACCTGCGATCGCCACGGCTGCTCATCGATCAGTTGGTTGAGCCGCAGCGCCGCAATCAGGTCCGCCCCTTCCCACTGCACGCCCGCGCGGCCCGGGGGCGGGAAGCGCACGCCGAGAATCACCACGAAACGATCAACCGTGCCGGCCGGAAAACGCCGCGGCAGCAGGTAACCGTACGGGTCGATCAGATAATCGCCATCCGGCTGACGCACGACCGCGTAGGGGTCCACGAACACCCCGGTCACTTCGATCAGATCCACCCGGCGGCGGCGCACCTGCTCGATTGACTCAAACCAGCCGGTATGCACCAGGGTGTTGTAGACGCCGATGAGGTCATCCTGCCGAAAGGGTTCGGTCCCGTTGAGCGCGGTCCGGACATCCATTTCCAGCCGCGCCTGAAGCTCACCCGCGACCCACGCCGGCGCATCGATGAATTCGACCTCGACCTTCGCCGCGGGGACATCGTGTGCGGCCCGTTCGCTGGCGTAGGCCTTGAGCTCCGGCACGCCGTAGCTCCACGCGCCGATGATCGTGGCAAAGAGCAGCAGCCACGCCGCGGCGACGCCGGCCCGCCAGAGGGTTGCCCGTTCGGGCAGGGAGAACTGCGGCAGCGTCCAGTTGCGTTTCTTCTCTTTCGATCCGGTCCGTTTCGCCATCCGTTTGAGTTCCTCATGACGGGATTGAAGGCAATCCACCTGCGGTCGGTCGCCGGCTCGGGTCCTCGCGGTCTCCGGCCGCGTGTCCAACGCTTCTCAGATCGGCGCGATTGCGGCCGGCGTGACAGAAACGCCCGGATCAGACGAAGGTTGCGGCGGGAAGTCGTTGCGGCCCGCCCGGACTGACCCCGCGCTTCAATGCGTTTTCCACCAGCGCCGCGCAGAGATCGGGCATCGGTCGGCCGTGGGCCCGGGCGGCCATCGGCACGAGTGAATGCGTCGTAAAACCGGGCATCGTGTTGATCTCCAGAAACCACGGTCCGCGCTCATCAAGCAGGAAATCGACCCGCGCGACATCCCGGCACCCCAGTTGACGGTACGCCGTCTCCGCCCCGTGCCGGCATTCGCGGATCACCTCCTCCGGCAATTCGGGACTCACGACGTACGTCGTATCGTCGCGCGTGTACTTCGCCGCGTAATCGTAGAACGTCGTCTTCGGTTGAATCTCGATCAGGGGCAGCAATTCATCGAGCACGATGCCGAGGGTGATCTCCCGGCCGGTGATCATTTCTTCCGCAAGCAGAGAGTGCCGCCTTGGGTGCAGTTCGGCCCGGCCGGCGTCGATCGCCTCACGGGTATGACAGAAACGAAGATCAACGCTCGAACCGTCATCGACCGGTTTGAGCACGATCGGCGGTTCCAGATCGCACGGGGCGCCGGGTTCCAGCAGACGGGCGCGGGGGGTGCGCACCCGATGCGGCGCGAGCATGGTCTTGGTCGCCAGCTTGTTCATCGCCAGGGCGGCCGGCTTCGGACGGGAACCGACGTACGGTACCGCGAGTTCTTCCAGCAGCGCCTGCAGCGGGCCGCCTTCGCCCCACCGGCCGTGCAGAGCGGGAAAGACCGCGTCGGCTTCGCCGATGATCGCGCGGAGTTCGCCGGCATCCGGACGGTCGATCACCGCTTCCCGCACCTCGAACCGGTCCGATTCCCGCAGGGCGGCGGCGATCTCCCGGCCGGACATGAGGCTGACCTCACGCTCGGCGTCGGGGCCGCCCATGAGCACCAGAATGTGCGGGATGCGCGGGATGGGCGGTACCGATTGGTTCATTCCGCCGGATCTCCGGGAGCGAAGTCGCCTTCGTGCTGTCCGCGCTTCCAGATCGTGATCTCTTCCACGAGTTCAATGCCGTGTTCGAGAAAGACGCGCCCTTTGATCGTGTCGAGCAGACGGAGCACGTCGTCGGTCTTCGTGCCGGGATGGGTGATGATGAAATTGGCGTGTTGGGAGCTGACTTCCGCGCCGCCGATGCGTTCACCCTTCAGGCCGGCTTCGTCGATGAGCTTTCCGGCGGAAACGCGTTTCTCCGTCACGGGATCGATCGGATTCCGGAACGTGCAGCCGGCGGAATGATCGGCGAGCGGCTGGGTGGATTTCTTGTAGGCGAAGATCTCCTTCACCCGCTCGCGCAGGGCGATCGGATCGGTTTCGCGCAGGTGGAACACGCCGGCCACGATGATCGGGTCGGGAATATTCGTCTGCCGGTAGTCGAATCGCAGTTCGGACGCGGGGTAGGTGACCGGATCGCCCGTGCGGGTGAGGCAGGTGACGCTGTGGACCGCATCACCGATCGAACCGAACGCCCCGCCGGCGTTCATGAAGAGCGCCCCGCCGACGGAGGCCGGGATGCCGGCCATGGGCGTCAGTCCGTCGAGTCCGCGGCGGACCGTTTCCATCAGCGTCCGGGCGAGATCCGCTCCGGCCATCGCCTTCATCGCGACGATTTCGCCCCGGGGGTTGAACCGGGTCTCCCGGAATGCCGGCGCGTCGAGGAGAACGACGATGCCGTCGACCCCTTCGTCGGCCACGAGCAGATTGGCGCCGGAGCCGAGCACCCGCAAGGGCGTGGCGGAGCGGCGGCAGCGCTTGACGAGGGTGGCGAGCGCGTCGATGGAGTTCGGCCGGACGAGCAGGTCCGCCCGTCCGCCGATGCCGTACCACGTTCGCGGCCCGAGGGGGGCATCGGGGGTGACCTCAACTTCGAGATCGCCGAACAGACTGGAGACGCTCTGGGGCATATCGCTCCGG
>SKZB01000063.1 GCA_007127615.1 Phycisphaerales bacterium
AGCGCAAGCACCGCTCCGCCGGTTCGATCGGCGGTCACGCGACGAACCTCGGCACCGGTCCGAAGGTGAAGAAGGGCAAGCGAATGGCCGGTCACATGGGCGATGAGCGGGTCACCGTTCGCTCGCTGGATGTGATCAGCGTTGATCCGGAGCGAAATCTGCTGCTGGTGAAGGGCCCGGTCCCGGGCGCCGCCGGCGGCCTTGTGTATATCCGTGAAGCGAAGCGATTGAACAGGAGCAAGACCCAGCGCGCGAAGGCCGGTTGATGCCATGGCCCGATGGTGAAGGCCCCGCGGATGCGATCGACGCCGCCAACGGGAACCGCACGATCACGACAGCATGAATCGAACCGAGTCGGAGGCCTGCCCCGATCCACCCGTGAAGTCTGGACACTTCACACATCGGATCCGGGAGGCAAAGGCGAAACAGGCGGCCCAGCCGCCAGGTGAGTGAACCATGATTGAAGTCCCCATTTACAACCAGGCGGGCAAGCAGGTCGATACCCTTGCCATTGATGAAGCGCAACTCGGTAGCGAGGTGCGCCCGGTCCTGCTGAAGCAGGCCTACGTGATGTTCCATGCCAACCGGCGGCAGGGTTCCGCCCGCACCAAGAGCCGCGGCATGGTCGAGGGCTCGACCAAGAAGTTGTACCGCCAGAAGGGCACCGGCAACGCCCGGGTGGGTCCGAAGCGCACCGTCGTCCGCAAGGGCGGTGGGGTGGCGTTCGCCAAGACCAAGACCCACGAAGAGTACCGCAAGGACATGCCGAAGAAGATGCGCCGCCTGGCCAACCGCAACGCGCTGCTCGCGAAGCTGGTGGATCAGGAAGTCAAGGTCATCGACCAACTGGACTTCAAGGCGCCCAGGACCCGCGATATGAAGGCCGTTCTCGACGCGGTCGGGATCGACCGAAGCTGCCTCATGGCGATTGACCCGGAGAACCGCAACGCGGCGCTCTCGGCGAGGAACCTGGAGAACGTCGACACGATTCGCGTCGATCAGCTCAACGCATTCGACCTGCTCAATCACCGGTACCTCGTGGTGGACAAGGCCGGCCTGCAGGCGTTCATCGACGGCACGGTCTGGAAGAACGGCGCTGATGAAGCTGATGAGAAGGAGGCCGCGTAATGGAAAAGACCGACGTCATCGTCAAGCCGCTCGTGACGGAAAAGACCACGTTCTACGCCAACGAGTACAACCGCATCGCCTTTGAAGTGGATGGCCGCGCGACCAAGCCGATCATCAAGAAGGCGGTGGAAGAGCTCTACAAAGTGCGCGTGCTTGGCGTCGCCACGAAAGTCCGCAAGGGTCAGCTTCAGCGCAATCGCTTCGGCTACTGGAAGTCGCGTGATGTGAAGCAGGCCGTCGTCAAAGTTCACCCGGAGGACAAGATCGAGTTGTTCTGATCGCTCGATTGACTCCGCATTTTCTGGATAGAAGAAGCCATGCCGATTCGCCAGTACAAACCAGTCACCAACGGCCGCCGCAACGCTTCGGTGAACATGCATGCCGAAGTGACGAAGAAGACGCCGGAGAAGACCCTGTTGCGTCCGCTCAAGAAGAAGGGCGGCCGGAACCATCAGGGCAAGATCACCGTTCGCGCGCGCTCCGGCGGTCACAAGCGTCGTTACCGCGTGATCGACTTCCGCCGGAACAAGGATGACATGGACGCGAAGGTCGTCGGGATCGAGTACGACCCGAACCGAACCTGCCACATCGCGCTGCTCGAGTACGAGGACGGCGAGAAGCGATACATCCTCGCGCCGCGTCACCTCAAGGACGGCGAAGTCGTGCAGAGTTCAGCGGCGGCCATTGAGCCCAAGCCGGGCAACGCCATGCCGCTGAAGTTCATCCCCACCGGTTTGACCGTTCACAACATTGAATTCGAACCGGGCAAGAAGGGATCGCTCTGCCGCGCCGCCGGATCCGGCGCGCGTCTGACGAACAAGGAAGGTCGCTGGGCCACGCTGGTGCTGCCTTCGGGCGAAATCCGGCAGGTCTCGATCATGTGCCGCGCGACCGTGGGGCAGGTCGGGAACACCGATCACCAGAACGTGAAGCTCGGCAAGGCCGGACGCAATCGCTGGCTCGGCCGCGGACCGAAGACGCGCGGCGTGGCGAAGGATCACTCGGTGCATCCGCTGGGCGGCGGTGAAGGCCGTTCCAAGAGCGGACGTGAACCGATGAGCGCCTCGGGCACCAAGAGTAAGGGCGGTCGCACACGTCCCCGCGGCCGCTGGAGCGACAACCGCATCCTGCGTCGTCGCAAGAGCAAGCGTTACGGACAGCTCAAGATCTGAGCGAAAGGGCGGATTGGATTCTCCGGGACTGCCTTCGGCGGCCGCCCGGTTTGAAAGACTGATTTACGAGAGTTGGACTTATGTCACGATCACTGAAAAAAGGCCCGTTTGTCGACGAGAAGCTCTACCGCAAGGTGGAGAAGCAGTCCAGCGCGACGAACAAGCGTCCCATCAAGACCTGGGCGCGGGCGTGCACCATCGTCCCGGAGTTCGTCGGGTACACGTTCCAGGTTCACAACGGCCGTCACTTCACGGAAGTGTTCGTGACGGAAGATATGGTCGGCCACAAGCTGGGTGAGTTCAGCCCGACGCGGTTGTTCCGCGGTCATACGAATAAGAAGGAAGGCATCAAATCACGCTGATTCGGTCGAATCGGACCACGTGAGATACGGATACGGATCATGGCATACCAGGCATCACATCGTTTCGCTCGCATTGCACCGAGGAAGGCCCGTCTCGTGGCGGACCTGATCCGCGGCATGGACATCGACGAGGCGATGCTTCAGTTGCAGTTCTCCAAGAAGCGCTCCGCGTGGTACCTCAAGGCGGTGCTCAACAGCGCGATCGCCAACGCGGAAGAGTCCGAGGCCAGCGTGGAGAATCTGTACGTCAAGCAAAGCTGGGTGGATGAGGGGCCGACGATCAAGCGCTTCCAGCCGAAGGATCGAGGCCGGGCGCACCCGATCAACAAACGCACCAGTCATCTGCACATCGTTCTGGACGAGAGGAACTGAGTTCTATGGGACAGAAGACCCATCCATTCGGATTTCGCGTCGGGGTGACCGAGGGACACAAGTCCCGCTGGTACGCACCGAAGGCGCTCTTTGCCGAACTTCTCGTGGAAGATTACGAGATTCGCAAGTACGTCGACAAACGCCTCAACCGCACGCCTCCTTTCGCGGCGGTGTCCGACATCGTCATCGAGCGGACCCGCGAAGAGTTGACGGTCATCGTCAAGACCGCGCGGCCGGGACTCGTCATCGGCCCCAAGGGCGCTGAGATTGACAAGCTCACCGCCGATCTGCAGGCCCTGACCGGCCGCAAAGTCGCGGTCAAGATCATCGAGGTGACCAACCCCGACACCGACGCCCGACTGATCGGCGAGGCGATCGGCGAGCAGATGAAGAAACGAGCCAACTTCCGTCGCCTGCTCAAGCAGCGCTGCGAAGCCGCCATTCAGAACGGCGCGAAGGGGGTTCGCATCCAGGTTTCCGGCCGTCTCGGCGGCGCGGAGATGAGCCGCACTTTCGCCACGCGTCTCGGATCGATTCCGCTTTCGACGCTGCAGGCGAACGTGGATTACGCGTGCGTCGCGTCGCACACGACCTACGGCACGATCGGTGTCAAGGTCTGGGTGTACAAAGGGATGTATACCGACAGTGAAGAAGAACAATCGGATTCGAAGGCCGCCGGCGCACGCGCCCGGGCCCGAGGTCGCCGTTGATCACGTTTGAATGAATTGATTGAGTCCGTCAGTCGGTCCGCCGGACCGAGAGTCACAGGAGTTTCATCCGATGCCCCGGATGCCGAAACGAGTCAAGTTCCGCAAACAGATGCGCGGAAAAATGCGCGGAAACGCAACGCGTGGCAA
>SKZB01000282.1 GCA_007127615.1 Phycisphaerales bacterium
CGCCGACATGCAGCTCATCGCCGAGGCGTACCACCTGCTGCGCGAGGTCGGGCAGCTCAGGCCGCCGGAGATTGCGGCGATCTTCGCCGAATGGAACTCGGGCGAGTTGGACAGTTTTCTGATCGAGATCACCGCGGACATTCTCCAGCAGCAGGACCCCGTCACGGGCCGGCCGCTGGTCGATGTCGTGCTCGACCGGGCGGGGCAGAAAGGCACCGGCCGGTGGACGGCGGAGAACGCGCTCGAACTCGGCGTGCCCGCGATGAGTATTGCCGAGGCGGTCTTCGCCCGCGCGATGAGCGCGATCAAGAGCGAACGCGAAATCGCCGCCAAGTCTCTGGGCGACGATCACCGGCCGGCGGATCAACGCACGCCGGGAGAACGGGAGACCTTCGTCGCGGCGGTCCGGGATGCGCTGTACTGCTCGAAGCTCTGCGCCTATGCGCAGGGGTTTCAGCTCATGGCCGCGGCCCAGCACGAATACGGCTGGCGGTTCAATTTCGGCGAGATCGCGAAGATCTGGCGCGGCGGGTGCATCATCCGCGCCCGGTTCCTGCAGCGGATCACCGAAGCGTACGAACGCGATCCGGAGCTCGCCAACCTGCTGCTCGATCCGCATTTTTCCGGCCAGCTCAAGGAGCGCGGCGAATCGTGGCGAGAGGTGATCGCCACCGCCGTTCGCGCCGGTGTGCCGGTGCCGGCGTTCGGCTCCGCGCTCGCCTACTTCGACGGCTACCGCAGCGCGGTGTTGCCGGCGAACCTCATCCAGGCGCAACGTGACTATTTCGGGGCCCATACCTACGAGCGCACCGATCAGCCCGCCGGACAGTGGTACCACCTCGACTGGCCGCACCCGGATCGACCGCAGGTGACGGCCGGGTGAGAGCTTTCCCGGCATCGGCTCCGTCATGGAAAGAATCGGGCGGTGGGAGATAGATCATGCCACCAGAAGATCCGGGCGACACTCCGGCGCCCCTTCGGGGCTGTCACGCCCGTGCCCCTCCCCTTCCTCCGTCACTCCGTCACTTCACCCCTTCGTCCCTCCGTGCCTTCGTGCCTTCGTGCCCCCGTGCCTCTCCCCGCCCACGAGTACGAGCGCACCGTCGCGTTTTACCGGGATGTGCTCGCCCTGGTCATGATCGAAGGCGACTTGGAAAGCGCGACCGTCTCCACGCGCTTCGCCTTCGGCGACAAGGTCCTCTGGATCGATCGCGTCGAGACCCTGAGCCAGTCCGAAACATGGCTGGAAGTCACGACCGACGATCTCGACGCCGCCGCCCGATACTTCGACGAACACAACATCGTGCGCCGCGATGAAGTCGAGCAACTGCCCGATGGTTTCCACGGCTTCTGGATCGCCAGTCCGTGCAACGTGATCCATCTGGTTACAACGTCATGACCTGGGCATGACCTGGGCATGACATGACACGGCGAACGGCCGCACCGGATGCAACCCCGTCCGTCGCTGATCGGACTCCTCGGTCTCATTTCGTATTTTTGCAAAAATACGAACAATTGCGATCCCGCGACGTGAAGCGGAACTTCAGCCATGGTCCGCTTCGTGCGATCGCGTGTCCTTGTGTGGCTAGACCGTTGTCGGTGCGGCGCGGTGGCGCGGCGGCAAGGCCTCCATCACAAAGGTCGCCGGACGCCGCAATTGCCGGATGCCGCGAAGGAGACGGCCGGCCGGGGCCGGGCTCGACGCTGATCTTCTTCCTTTCGAGCGGCTCTACCCGATCCCCGCGGCCGCGGCGACCTGTTCGGCGAGTTCCCTTGCCGCGACTTCGTCCGGTGCTTCGACGATCAGGCGCACGATCGGCTCGGTGTTGCTCGGGCGGAGATGCGCCCAGCGATCGGGCCAGTCGATGCGCACGCCGTCGGTCGTGTTGATGCGCTGATCCGCGAACGCATCGGCCACCCGCGCGAGGATCGGTCCGACCGCCGCGCGACCACCGACCGCGGCAAGATCCAGCTTGCGTTTGATCATGGCGTAGCGCGGCAGTTCATCGATCAGTGAGCTGACCGGACGACTCTTCGACGCCAGCAGACCGAGCACCAGCGCCATCGCGCTCAGGCTGTCCCGCACCCAGGTGATCTCGGGACGGATCACGCCGCCGTTGCCTTCCCCGCCGATGGCCGCGCCGTGCTGTTTCATCGCCTGCGCGACGTTCGCCTCGCCGACGGCGGTCCGGTGAACGGCGCCGCCGGGGTAACGCCCGGCGAGATCGTCGATCATGCGACTGGTCGAGAGATTCGCCGCCATCGCGCACGGCCCCCGCTCTTCGAGGGTTCGCCATGCGGAGAGAACCAGCGTGTACTCTTCGCCGATGTAGCGGCCGTTCTCATCGACCACGGCGAGACGGTCCCCGTCGGGGTCCTGCGCGAAGCCGCACACGGCGTTTTCCACGGCGGTACGTTCAGCCAGCTCGGTCAGGTTCTCCTCCGTCGGTTCGGGCGTGTGGGCGAAGAGGCCCGTCGGCTCGGCGTAGAGGTGCACCAGCTCACAGCCCAGCGCTTCGAGCAGCATCCGCGCGGCCGGCCCGCCCGCCCCGTTGACCGAGTCGAGGACGACCTTGAACTTCTTCTTCCGAATCGGTTCCGGATCGATCGACCGCAGGACGCGTCCGACGTGCTCTTCCGTCGCGCGGTCATCGCGTGAAAATGGCGGAATCGCCCCGGCGCCGAGGTATTCAAACTGCCGGGCGTGGAATCGCGCGAGCACCCGTTCGATCGGATCGGCGGGCGGCGCCACGCCGCCAGAATCGAGACACTTGATGCCGTTCCATTCACCGGGATTGTGGGAAGCGGTGATGACCAGCCCGCCGGCGGCGCGGTGCCGGTCGATCATCACACCCGCGGTGGGGGTCATGACAATGCCGAGATCGATGACCCGGCAGCCGACCGCGGCCAGGCCGGCCCCGGCGGCGGCGCTCAGCATCTCCCCCGATGGCCGGGAATCCCGTCCGAGGCAGACGAGGGGGTTGTCGCGGCCGGACTGCTCACGAAAGAAGCTGCCGCACGCCGCGGCGTACTCGGCCGCGACGGTGGGGGTGAGGGTCTTGCCGACGATTCCCCGCATGCCGGAAACGGAAAGCATGAGCGGCGCGTCGGCCGGTGGTGGAACGGTCCTGGACATGGCGGGCAGGATAGCAGTTGTCCTTCCCCGGGTGGCCGTTAGACTTCAGAGATTCGGCACAAGGATGCCGCTTCCGGATGAAGGACCTCGCCATGCATCGAGCGCTGGAACCCCGGGCCGTGCTGCGAACGTACTGGTGGCAGTGGCTGATCGTCGTTGTCCTGGCCGGCGCACTCTTTGTGTACGGCCTCGAACAGGCTGCCCTGCCGGGACTCCTTGGTGGCAGTTTCGTTGTGTTGTACCTGGCCTGGCTTCTTCTCGGACCGATGTTCTCGATCTACCGCCGTCGACTTCGCCGCATCTTCTGGAATCGACTTCTCTCGCAGGAGTGTGGGGCATGCGCCCACTGCGAATACTCACTGGCCGGTCGCAAGGGCGCGTTGGTGTGTTCAGAATGCGGATTGAAGGTGGCGACCCGCCGCACCAGGCCGCGGCTTCAGAAGTACTTTGCAGACGCGAAGACGCGCGACTCCACGTTGCTTTTCACCACCCGATCGTGGCGGCGGTACGTCCGAACGATCGTTGTCTTCTCCCACTGGGCGTGGATCATCTTCGCGGGGTCTCTTTACCTGTTCACCATCGGTCGGGCCGTGGCCGGGAGCCTTCTGTTCGGCGGAGCGATGCTCGCCATCACCTTCGCCTGGCTCGCGCCGTTCGTGTTTCGACCCAACGTGCCGCTGAGGTCGGTCTCAGCCGGTTGAGTTGCCCACGGGCCGGCCGGATTTCTTTCCGATTCTCATCAATCTGCTA
>SKZB01000294.1 GCA_007127615.1 Phycisphaerales bacterium
AGTTGATCGCGGCTTCGGTGATCGCCCGGACCTGCATGATGAGGATCTCGGGGTACGTCACGGCGAGGCGGCAGCCGCGGTGGCCGAGCATGGGGTTGGATTCGTGCAGGAACGCGACGCGCTGCTCGACCTTCTTGGGTGAGATGCCAAGTTCTTTCGCGATCGCCTGCTGTGATTTTTTATCGTTCGGCAGGAACTCGTGCAGCGGCGGATCGAGCAGGCGCACCGTCACGGGCAGGCCCTTCATCGCGGTGAAGATGCCCTGAAAATCCTTGCGCTGGTAAGGCAACAGCTTCTTGAGGGCCTTTTCGCGGCCTTCGGTGGTGTCGGCGAGGATCATCTGCCGCATGGCGCTGATCCGCTCGCCTTCGAAGAACATGTGCTCCGTTCGGCAGAGGCCGATGCCTTCGGCGCCGAACTCACGCGCCCGTTTGGAGTCGGCGGGCGTATCGGCGTTGGTGCGCACTTTGAGCTTACGCGCCTGGTCCGCCCACCCCATGAGCGTGTTGAATTCCTTCGACAGTTTCGGGTCCGAGCGCTTGATCTCGCCGATCATGACTTCGCCGGTGGAACCGTCGATGGAGAACGTGTTCTTCGTGCCGAAACTCCTGCCGTTGACGGTGACCTTCTTCGCCTTGGCGTCGATGGTCAGCTTCCCCGCGCCGACGATACAGCACTTCCCCCAGCCGCGGGCCACGACCGCGGCGTGGCTGGTCATGCCGCCGGTCGAGGTCAGGATGCCCGCCGCGTGGTGCATGCCGTCGACATCTTCGGGGCTGGTCTCCTTGCGCACGAGCAGCACCTTCTCGCCGTCCCGGGTTCGATCCACGGCCTCCTCGGCGGTGAAGGCGAGCTTGCCCGTTGCCGCGCCGGGGGAGGCGGGCAGTCCCTCGGCGATGATTTCGGCGGACTTCTTGTCCTGCGGCGAGAAGCTCGGCAGGAGCAACTGCGTCAGATCGTTGGCGGGTACGCGATGCAGGGCTTCGTTCCGGGTGATGAGTTTTTCCCTGACCATCTCCACCGCGATGCGCACCGCCGCCGCGCCGGTGCGCTTGCCGGTGCGTGTCTGCAGCATGTACAGCTTGCCGCGCTCGATGGTGAACTCGATGTCCTGCATGTTCTTGTAGTGCGCTTCGAGTCTGTCCTTGATCTCAATGAGCTGTGCGTAGACGTTCTTGTTCCACTTTTTCAGCTCGCGCACCGGTTTGGGGGTGCGGATGCCGGCCACGACGTCTTCGCCCTGGGCGTTGATCAGAAATTCGCCGTAGAACTCGTTCCGGCCGGTCGAGGGATTGCGTGTGAAGGCGACGCCCGTGCCGGAGTCATCGCCCATATTGCCGAAAACCATCGTCTGCACGTTGACGGCGGTTCCCGCCAATCCGGTGATCTCTTCCACGCGCCGGTAGGTGATTGCCTTGTCGGAGTTCCAGCTCCGGAAGACCGCTTCGATGGCGAGTTGCAACTGTTCGAGGGGATCCTGCGGGAACGGATCGCCCACCTGCCGACGGTACACCTTCTTGTATGCGTCGCACAGTTCGCGCATGCCGCTGACGGGGACGTCGGTGTCGAGTTCGACATTGAGCTTGCGCTTGATCTCGCTGAACGCTTCCTCGAAGTGTCGGTGGTGGACGCCCATGACGACATCGCCGTACATGTTGATCAGTCGCCGGTAGGCGTCGTACGCGAAGCGCGGGTTCCCGGTCGCGCCGGCGAGACCTTCAACGGAGCGGTCGTTCAGCCCGAGGTTGAGAACGGTGTCCATCATGCCCGGCATGGAAACGGCCGCGCCGGAGCGGACGGAGACGAGCAGGGGATCATCCTCGGCGCCGAACTTCTTGCCCGTTTCCTTCTCGAGGGTGCGGATGTTCCGGTGAACCTCATCCATCAGCCCGGACGGGAGCTTCTCGCCCGCATCGGAATAGGCAGCGCACGCCTCGGTGGTGATCGTGAAGCCGGGCGGCACCGGCAGGTCGATCGAAGTCATTTCGGCGAGGTTGGCGCCCTTGCCGCCGAGCAACTCCTTCTGTGAGCCCTTCCCTTCGGTCCTGGACCGGCCGAAGTAATGGACGAGCTTCTTCGCGCGCCCGGTCTTGCGACCGGAGGTCCGGGTGCTTTTCTTCCTGCTGTTGGTGCGTTGCTTGGTGGTCATGTCGTAAGCCGTCCTCGGGACGATGCCTGGGATGAATCAAGACGCGGTCGCGGCGGGGGAAAGGGAGATCCGGCGATCACGTTCGAAGCGGCAGTGTAGCACTGACCGCACGGCCGGCAACGCGATCGGACGGCGTGTGGGTGATCTGTGCGTGCTGTGCGGACTGGAGAATTCACCGGAACCGGAACAAATCGAAATTCGTAGTGTCCTGATGAACCGGGGGTCAGATTCGTCCGATAGTCCGAACGGCACGATCGTCAGCGTTGACCGATGCCGTTCGCCCCATGTCTCCGACTGTCGGCGACGGTATCGCCAGTAAAGCAGGAGTGCCAGCCATGACCGCTGTGTCTTCTCCATTTCGTTTCTCCAACCACGGCGGCGGTCAGCGCACGATGCCGGCCCTGCCCGGTCTGCCCCCGGGGACGGAGATGGCCCCCCGCCAGGAGCGGAGCGCGGAATCCGCACGTCTCGAACGGGCATCCCGGGGCATCCGCCTGCGGAACTGGAGCGGCGGATGGCGGACCGGGTTCGGCTGCGTCCGTCGCGGGGCGGATGGGTCACGCGGTTGACCTGTCCTTTTGCGCCACGCCGATCACTTGATGAACAAGAGTTCGCGATAGGTCGGCAAAGGCCAGATGTCAGAGGCAATTCTGACCTCCAGCTCATCGGCCAGTTCGCGCAAGACCGTCATCTGGGGAATCAGACTGTCCCGGGCGTACTTCGCGCGCTTGTACGGTTCGACCCCTTCCGGCGGCAGTTTCGACTCCGCTTCATCGAGCGCCTCGATCTGCGCCATGAACCGGTTCGTCAATTCCGCAAAGTGGTCAAACTGGCGGCGAATCTGGCCGGACTCCCCGCCCACCGACTCCGTCGATGCGAGCGCCTCGGCGAGACGTGACTGTTGCTCGAGCGCCGCGGGCAGAATCATCTGACGCGCCATCAGGACCATCTGTTCCGCCTCGATCTGAATCTGCATGGCGTACTTGTCGAGGAAGATGAACGTGCGCCCGTCCAGCTCCGCCTTGGTCAGTACGTTGTACCTCTGGAACAGATTGATCGCCTTCTTCGCTCGGAACGCGGGGTACGCGTCCACCGAGTCGCGCAGGTTCGGCAGGCCGCGCTTCTCGGCTTCCTGCTGCCACTCTTCCGAGTAACCGTCGCCGTTGAAGATGACGCGCTTGTGTGCCTTGACGATCTTCTTGAGCAGCGCCTTGACCGTCGACTGCAGCTTGGCCGGGGTGGTCTTCGGCCCGACGGCCTTCTCCAGTTCGGTCGCAATCTCATCGAGTGACTCTGCGACGATCGTGTTCATGATGGTGTTCGGCCAGGCCGCGGTGGCCGATGATCCGACCGCACGGAACTCGAACTTGTTGCCGGTGAACGCGAACGGCGAGGTGCGGTTCCGGTCACCCGCATCGCGCGGAATGTTCGGAAGCGAAAGGGCGCCGAGGTCCAGCCGCTTGGCCTTCAGCGTGCGCTTCGGCACGCCCTGTTCAATCTGTTCGATGATGTCGGTGAGCATGTCGCCGAGGAAGATCGAGATAATCGCCGGCGGCGCTTCGTTCGCCCCGAGGCGATGATCATTGCTCGCGCTGGCGATTGCGGCCCGCAGAAGATCCGCGTGCCGATCCACCGCCTGGATGACCGCGCAGACGAAAACGAGGAACTGCATGTTCGTGTGCGTCTCGTCCTTCGGATCCAGCAGGTTCACGCCCGTGTCGGTGCACATTGACC